>NZ_JBQQCH010000010.1:0-152376 GCF_052245515.1 Pseudarthrobacter sp. 1C304
AGTCGCGGCGTCCTCCGGGACTCTGTGACTTCCGGACTTCCGGAGTAGCGGACTCACGGAGTTCGTGAGTCACGCTGTCTGTTTGTTGGTGGCGGTGTTGCGGTGGGCGCCAGGCGTTGCTGGGTCGAAGGGGCTGCGTGTGTAGCCACTGACTCTGTGACTCCCGGAGGCACGAAGTGCCGGAGTAACAGACTTGGGGAGTCTGTGAGTCCATGTCCGGCGGGCGATGCAAGTTGGGTTGGCGAATAAGAGCTCTTCGCGTCGCTTGGGCGTTCCAGATCCGGGGAGGCCGGCATCGGGGGTGACGGTTCGCTCACCGTCGGGGGTCCCCACGAGCGACCGGAGGCTATCTGGCAGCTGTTGTACCTGCTCCGGCCGCTCTATATTGGCGAAGTGGCCGCAGCGGGAACATCGTAGCTGTCTGTACGTGCGGGACAACGCGTGCCAACCGGACGAAGTCATTTGGGGGAGTGAAGACCTTGGTGTCCCCGCGGGTCGCCAGGACCGGGCAACGGGCGGAGCGCCATTGCCCCGAATCGTAGCGCGCTGCGGCTTAGGCAGCCGCGACGAAGCTGGCTGGACGGGCGTCCTTGCCGAGCCCACGAATGATCCTCGGGCAAACGGCACGGAGGGGCCCTCCGCAGACGCCGGAAAGCACTCACGCCGGGCAAGCGGGTAGCTGTGCCAGCGGGGCGGCGCGCGGGGGAGTAGAAGACTGGCCTGGCCGGGGAGTTTGGAATCAGCCGAGAAACCCCTCAGGATCGACAGCCATGACCCGCCGCAGTAACCGCAGTCCGGTAATAAACAAGCGTGGTCAGAACTTGAATAAGTCCTGGGCTGTCGTAGATGAGTCCCATGGACCAACGCTACGCACCCCGCCCTCGCGGTCAAGAGCCAGTCCTAGCGCCACCGGTAGGGATTCCAGCGCACGAACCAGGGGAGCGGGGTTACCTTTCAGGTGGTCAACGGGGCGGGAGCCGGCAAGATCCCGGGACGTCGTGACCATCCAGACGGTGAAGTAGTTATGCGGGATGTCCAGTTCCATCGCCTTCCGAAAAGCTCAACGACCTGCGGGCGGAGCTGCCCGCCGGGGAGGAACTGGAAACCCGGGCAGAAGGTCCGTCGTCGATGAAGATTCGGACAAGCGGTCGCATGTTCGGTCCGGGGGAGTCCTTGAGCTCGCAGAGCCGGCGGCGGACATGGTCGAGACTGGGCCGGCTGAACCCGCTCCGGAAGTGGTCCCAAGTCTGCGCGGGGCCGGTTGGCTTGTACGGCTGGCCTCTCTAATCGGTGATGCTTTCGAGCCGCCACTGGGCCGAGAGCGGGTTCCGGCGCAGCGTGAAGGTCCGCAGGGCTGAGCCTGAGGCGCCGGGGCGGGCCTGCACCCGCCAGTATTCGATGCTGACCAGGTCGCCGCTGCCGACGGCGGCTGTGCGGCGGGTGTTCCACCAGGAGTCGCGTCCGAACCAGTGCTGGGAATCCGTGTCCGGGTCGACAAGCCATATTGTTCCGTCGTGGCGGATGGCGAGGGGTTTTCCTGTCGGGTCGGTGCGGACCTGGAGGTCGGGGGTTTGGGTGGGTGCATCGGGAGCGAGGGTCATTCGGTGGTGCTTCTTTCGTGGTGCTGGAGTGCGGTGGTTTAGGCGGCTTTGACGAGGGGGAGTTCGTCCCAGTGGGTGGTGTAGCGGGGTGAGAGCATGTCGCGTTTCATGGTCCAGTCGGGGCCGCCGCGGATGCCTCCGTGGCCCAGGCCGATGGAGCCGCGCCCGTACTTTTTCGTGACGTCCTCGAGGAGGGTGCCGATGTGGCGTTCCTCGTGCGGGTTTTCGAACAGGGATAGGGGTGCTTGGTTGCCGCTGGGGCGCAGGTCGGTGACCATGATCCCGGCCCGGGCGTATCGGATGCCTTCGACGATGCGGGGGATCAGGGCGTGGGCGGCCTTGGTGAGGATCACCGGATCAGCCGTGGGCATCGGCAGTGCCACACTGACGGTGGGGTAGGACATGTCGTTGGGGTTGAAGTGCGAGGTGCCGGCGAACGCGGTGAGGACTTTGGCTTGAAGGCCGTGTTTGGCCAGCCGGGCGGAGGCCTGCTGGCCGTAGACACTCATGACCTGCCGGATCCCGGCGGCGGTGGTGATGGGAGTGGCGAACGAGCGGGAGAAGATGAGCTGGTCCCGGCCGATGCGTTCTTCCTCCATCGGGATGCAGGGTGTGCCCTGCAGCTCCAGGACGGTGCGCATCATGACCACGGAGAACCGGTCCCGGATCATCACTGGATCCGCCCGGGACAAGTCCAGGATCGAATGGATACCCAGGGCGTTGAGGCGTTTGGTCAGCCTGGTCGCCACACCCCAGATCTCAATGACGGACAGCCGCCGCATCAGGGCCTCCCGGTCGGTGGCAGGTACGGCGTCCCAGTGGCAGACCCCATCGAAGGCCGGGTTGTTCTTGGCCCATTTGTTCGCGAGCTTCGCCAGGGTTTTCGTCGGCGCGATGCCGACGCAGACGGGCACCCCGACATTGCGCCGCACGGTGGTTTTCATGGCTCGGCCGAGGGCCAGAAGTTCGTCGGGGGTGCCCTTGACGCCGAGGAAGGCCTCGTCGATGCTGTAGACCTCCAGCCAGGCCGAGTACCGGCCCAGGAGTTCCATCACGCGGGCGCTGATGTCCCCATAGAGCTCGTAATTGCTGGAGAGGGCCACGAGGCCCCATTCTTTGGCTCGCGGTGCGAGTTTGAACCACGGATCGCCCATGGCGATCCCGAGGCGTTTGGCTTCGGGGGAGCGGGTGACGGCGCAGCCATCGTTGTTCGACAGCACGATCACGGGCCTACCCTCCAGGGCCGGGTTGAACGCCCGTTCCGCCGAGGCGTAGAAGCAGTTCACGTCCACGTGCGCGATCTGCGGCAGCTGCCGCATCACCGCCGGTGCGCCCACGGCCGACCCTAAACGACGTGCAGGCATCGGGTGACGACGCCCCACACGAGAAGGTCCGAGAGTGAGGGAACCACAATGTCCGGGTAGGCCGGGTTCTCTGCCTGAAGCACGACACCGGTGCGTGTGATCCGGAGCCGTTTGACCGTCAGCTCCCCGTCCAGGACCGCTACGACCACGGACCCGTCCACCGGTTCCAGCGCCCGGTTCACGATCAGCTCATCCCCGTCACTGATCCCGGCCCCGGCCATGGACTCCCCGGAAACCCGCACCACATACGTGCTCGTGACGTCCTTGATCAGGTGCGCGTTCAGGTCGATCCGGCCCTCAAAGTAATCCTGCGCAGGCGAGGGATACCCGGCCGCTACAGCGACCGGAGAGACCAGCACCGACAACAACGACGCGCCCGCATCTATCACACGGGGGCCAACAATAACGCCCACAACACACCTTTATTCGAATATATGTTCGATTAAGTGTAAGCCCTGGGTCCGACGGAATGGCCACCGACTTTGGTTCCGGCCTGCGGCCGGGGCGGGTTGCACGCCAGTGGGGACAGCTTTGAGCTGTGCGGAGGGCTCCACCAGCCCCCAATGGGCACAACCCGGAGGGTTCCCGCTGCTGGCCCGGATTGGTGCGGTACGCGGCGGGCCTGTCCGGGGTTATGAGGAAGCCTCCGCGCGAATCCCAAGGGACTCAAGCGCGGAGGCGCCCGGTTCTCCAAGCTGGGGGGACTGGAGAACCAGGCCCAGTCTATGCCCGCGCTCCCTCGCGGATTGCGGCGAAGCGGGGTCTTTCCGGTCACACTTGGGGACGCCGGCCCCGGGTTCTGCCGGCCTGCCAGCCGGGAACGGTCTCGTCCAGGGACTTGGCCTTCACCGGGTCCAGTTCACCCCGGCGCCGTTTGTACCGCTGCGTGTGGATCCAGACCCCGAGGGTATGTTCCCGCTCTGAGTCGTAGCCGTGGTGCCGCGGCCAATCGTGGCCCTCGGCACGGAACTCCACCAGCTCGGCCAATCGGCCCTGCCACCTGGCCTCGTCCGTTGCTTCCCTGCGGTTCCCGGCCCACCCCGGCACTCGGGCCAGGCCCTGGCTGTAGGCAGGGTCGAGGGTGCCCTGGGCCGTTTCGCGGCGGCGTGCGGACAGCCATCGCGCCATCGACCTTTCGTCCCGGTCACCGGCACGGTCCTCGGGGAGCCGGCCTTCAGCCAGTACCCAGGTGATGACCCCCGTCATGCGGGCAAGGTCAGCGGGGGAGGGGTGAGGGACGGGAGCGGCGCCGGCTGCGGCCCGGTGGTCGGCTTCGAGTCCCGGGTCCTGGCGGCGGGCGATCACCAGGTGGTAGCCGACGGCCGCCGGTTCGGCGCGCACGAGCTCAGCGATGCGTTTCCGGCTCAGTCCGAGCCGGTACATCAGCACCCATTCCGCGTCCGGAGCGCGCCGCAACCGCTTGTCCATAATGGACCCCATCCTGCCACGGCCCTGCCCACGAGACGGGCGGGAACCCCCGGACTCAAGACACTGCTTTTTGGGCGTCCGCTGTTGCGGCCCGGCGGCCCGGTTAGGTGTGGCCGTGGCAGGGCTTTGCTGTGCCCAGACTGTTGCTTTTGCCACCCGTCGGAGCCTGCCTTGCCGGGTGACTCCGGTGCCCGGGTTAGGTCAGGTCGGGAGATGTCAGTCGGTGGCGTTGAGGTCAAAATCCAGGTCGAGGTCCAGTGGCGAGTTCAACCGTCTCCAGGTGGAGGTGATCGGGGCGGTGGTCAGCGCCCGGGCGACCGGCATCCGGTCTGCGGCCACGAGCGGGTCCAGGTCCAGGCCAGTCAGGGCGGCAATGTCTCGGACGGGGACCTGGAAGGTGCGGAACGGGCCGAGCGGGGGAGCCTCGTCGATGGCGCCGGGCCGCGGGACGTCGGGCAGGTTCGCGAGCTCGGGTGTCTGGTCCACGACGTAGCCGGTGGCGGCGAGGCCCCCGTGGTGGAGGAATACGGCGACCTTGAAGTACCGCAGCGGGATGCTGACACCGCGGTAGACGGGGTCGGTGTCACTGAAGATCGGGCCGGTGAACACGACGAGCCGGCGGCCGTTGCCGGCTGCGTTCTCCTGCAGGTAGGACTCCAGACCGAGCCAGAGGCCCAGGCCCTGGTTGAACTTTGCCGCCTGGGGCGCGGCGTTCGTGTAATGGAAGGTGTCCTCGTTGGCCCGGGCTGCCTCTTCCCGGGTTTCGCCCCAGACGGCTGAGGCCCGGCGGACCAGGTGGCCGCGGTCGATGTCGTTGCGGGCGTAAACCCTCTCCCCGGTCTGCTGGTTTTCGCCGAGCCGGGGATCGAGCCGCCACTGGATGCCGGATCGGTCCAGGTTCATCAGCTTCGCCCCGTCGATGCCCAGGGCCGTCACCGCGGCCAGGCGTTTGTCCGGTCGCATGAGTACGGAGAAATGCGTGTAGGGCAGAAGGACCGTCTCGACCCCTGCCAGGGTCGGAACGGGCACCGGCACACCGAGGAAGCAAGCATCGAAACCGGACCGGCCCGACAGATCGCGTGCAGCAGCAGGACCCGGTCCCAGCAACAGTTCATCCATGCCCGGACCCTAACAGCTGCCGGTGACAACGAAGTGAGTGAACCACCCGCCCAAAGGTCCAGGCCCCCGAAGGCAGAACAGGAGACCCCCGGCCCACGGGCGCCGCGGGCTCAGCGACACTGCTTTCGGGCGTCCGCTGGCGCGGCCGGCGGGTGGGGCGGGACTGTCAGTGGCGGCCCGGGACCCTCGTGCGTGCTTGCTGGCCGCGACTCCGACTTTTTGGGGAGGGAGCGCCCAGCGAGCGGGAAAGAGCGGTGGCCGCTTCATTGAGGAGGACGCCGAGATCGGTGATGTGAGGGGCGAGCCGTTCCCGGGGGCCGCTTACGTTTAGAGCGGCATGGATGCGGCCGGTGTGGTCGTATACGGGGGCCGAAGCTGCGATGACTCCTGCTTCGAGTTCGCCATCGACGACGGAGTAGCCCTGGACCCGGATGCGGTGCATTTCGGCGAGCAGACTTTTGGCATCGGTTATGGTTTGTGCGGTTCTGGGCGGAGTTGTGTGCAGTTGGAAGGGGCTGGGTTCTCGTCCGAAGTGTTCTGCGTCGATGACGGCGGTGTCGCGGCCGTGGCTCTCATACCAGGCCAGCAGTGAGGGATCGTCCCAGTCGCTGACGAGAACTCGCCCTGAAGGGGTACGCCACGCTGCTGTGGTTACTCCTTCCCAGCCTGCTGAACGGACTTCGTTGGGACTTAGTTCACTGGCCAGGGTCAGGACGTTTCCGCGGTGCAGGATTGAAAGGTGCGCGGTCTCCATGGTGGCGCGGACGAGTCCTCGCAGCACGGGGCGGCCGAGTTGAACGAGCTGCGCTTCTGAGGATTTGGATGCTATCGCGAATACTCGAGGCCCGACCGTGAAAGCGCGGGTTTCCGGGTCGCGACGGACAAGCCCGGCTTCTGCGAGGGTGCTGAGGGCTCGGGAAACGATCGATTTGCTTCGCCCCGTCAGCTGGGCCAGTTCGGTCACGCTAAGTCCGCCTGAGCGCGCGGATCGGTCGCCGGCAAGGAGCTCCAGGAGACGGACGTCGCGGGTGAGTCCGGAAGTGTTGTTCGTGCCGGGCTGGTGGTTTGAAGCCGGTGTTTCCATTCCACAACCATGACGGAATGTTCCGATATGCGCAACTACTGTCGCGATAAGCGGAATTATTGTTCATTCTGTATTCAAGATCACGTCGGTGGCGCAGAGCGGCGTCACCAGAGGAAAGGGATTCAAGCGATGAATGACAGTCAGAACGATGAGAGCCTCGTCAGTGAAGACGGGGGCATTGGGGCGTCGCGGAGGCCTACGATTGGCTTTATCGGTCTCGGCAATATGGGGATAGGCATGACCCGGAACCTCCAGCGAGCCGGTTTCGACCTTGTGGTTAACGATGTTCGCCGCGAAACGGCGGCCGAGCTTGTTGCCGCAGGAGCCCGTTGGGCATCGAGTCCGGCAGAAGTCGCGGCTTCGGCCACTATTGTGATCACGATGCTGCCGACTCCACGCATCGTCCGTGATGTCGTCTTCGGCGCCGACGGCATCCTTGAGGGGATTCCGGATGGCGGCACGTGGATCGATATGTCGACGTCGGTTCCTGAAGTCGCGGAGGAAGTACGTTCGCGGTTCCCGGAGCGGAATCTCAACATTGTTGATGCGCCGGTCAGTGGAATGTCGGTTGGGGCGGCGAACGGAACCTTGCAGATTTTCGTGGGGGCCACGACCGGGCAGTACCAGAACATCCTCCCGGTCCTGAGCGCCATGGGGGATCCGGAACGAATTCTGCACGTCGGCGCAGCAGGGGCCGGATATGCGGTCAAACTAATGATTAACCAGCTCTGGTTCTCCCACGTGATAGCCACGGCGGAAGTCCTTGCCATTGGGACAGCTGCTGGTGTTAACCTCGATGTTCTGCGCCGATCGCTCATCGCAAGCCCGGCAAACAGCAACTTCCTTGAGCATGATGTCCTTTCCATTCTCAACGACGGCGACTATGACGAGGGTTTCGCGATCAAGCTGGCCTGCAAGGACCTGGGCCTGTCGATCGATCTGGCGCGCAGCGTTGGGATGCCGAGCGAGCTGTCGGCACTGGTCGAGCAGATCTTCGTGCGCGCGAAGCGCGGCTACGGGGATCTGGCTGGCGAGATGACGCCGTTCAAGTTATATGAGGACCTGCTCGGAACCGAGCTGCGCCTCACGTCCGAAACCTTGTCAGGAGTTGCACGATGAGTCTGACTTTCCGTACGGATCTGTTCATCGGCGGGCAGTGGCGGCCAGCCTCAAACGGTGCCCGCTTCCCGGTATTGGATCCGGCCAACGGAGAGGTGATTGAGCAGGTTGCCGACGCGAGCCCCGAAGACGGGCAGGACGCTCTGCGCGCCGCGGACGCAGCGCAGAGGGAGTGGGCGGCAACCGCTCCGCGGGTGCGCGCCGAGATACTGCGTCGTGCGTTTGAAATTGTTACCGCCCGGGCCGATGAGTTCGCAGAGACCATCACCCGCGAAATGGGCAAGCCCCTTGCTGAGGCCAGGGCGGAAGTGAAATACGGGGCCGAATTCCTTCGCTGGTTCTCCGAGGAAGCCCCACGGATCTCCGGCCGCTATTCGACTGCTCCGGATGCAGGCAGCCGCTTGCTCGTGCTCCGACGCCCGGTTGGTCCCTGCCTTTTCATCACACCGTGGAACTTTCCGCTGGCTATGGCCACGAGGAAAATCGCGCCCGCGCTGGCTGCAGGATGCACGAGCATACTGAAGCCGGCTGCGCAGACCCCGTTGACGGCGCTCCTTTTCGCGGAGGTGCTCCAGCAAGCAGGGGTTCCCGCGGGCGTTGTCAATGTCATCCCGACCCAACAGGCCGGCGCGGTGACCGGTCCGCTCATCGGGAGCGACAAACTCCGCAAGCTCTCCTTCACCGGCTCGACGGCCGTCGGGAAGCAGCTCATCAAGTCAGCCGCAGATCAGGTGCTTCGTGTCTCGATGGAATTGGGGGGCAACGCGCCCTTCATCGTGTTCGAGGACGCGGACCTCGACGCGGCCGTCGAGGGCGCGCTGGTTGCCAAGCTCCGCAACGGTGGCGAGGCCTGCGTGGCCGCTAACCGTATCCTCGTGCATGAATCTGTTGCAGAACGCTTCTCAACTGCACTAACGGAACGCATGGGCAAGAATGTCGCCGGACACGGGCTGGACACCCGGACCACAATTGGCCCGCTCATTGACAAGGGCACCCGCGACAAAGTCAATGATCTCGTTGTCGAAGCCGTCGCGGACGGTGCAACCGTGACCGTCGGGGGCACGGTGCCGGACGGAGAGGGCTGGTTTTACCCGCCGACAGTTCTCGTCGACGTACCGTCCACGTCCCGCATTCTGAAGGAGGAGATCTTCGGACCTGTCGCCCCGATCATCACGTTCAGCTCCGAGCAGGAGGCAGTGGACCTGGCGAACGCGACGGAGTACGGGTTGGTGTGCTTTGCCTACACGCGCGACCTGGACCGCACCCTCCGCCTCGCGGAGTCCCTGGAAACCGGAATGCTCGGTATCAATACCGGCATTGTCTCCAACCCCGCCGCTCCCTTCGGCGGGGTCAAACAATCCGGCATCGGACGCGAAGGCGGCTTCGAAGGCATCGACGAGTACCTCGAGACCGTGTACGTCGGTATCGCCGGGCCTTCGGCCCCGAAGTAGCAGAACACCCTGGTGTGCGTTGGACACTCAACGCACACCCGGGCCCTGCCTCCTGATCTTTCAACCTTCAATGACGAAGCAAGGAACGAACGAGCATGATCACACCAGTCCAGAAGCGTGTCGAAAACGTTGATTTCGATGACATCCCCATTAACCGCTTCCACATCCGCATGACCGCCCTGACGTTCGGTGCGCACTTCAACGACGGGTTTGCCGTTGGTATTATTGGCATGGCCATCGTCATGATCGCCAGAGATGGCGCCATGGAACTCGACGCGTGGTTGACCGGCGCCCTCGGCGCCGCCGCGCTCCTCGGGCTCTTCTTCGGCGCGCTCATCTTCGGGGCGGTCGCCGACAAGATCGGACGACAGCGGGTATTCGCGCTGAGCTTCCTCGTCATCACCCTCGCGACGTTCGCCCAATTCTGGGTCCAGGAACCCTGGCAACTACTCATTCTTCGCCTGATCATGGGGCTCGGTATCGGAGGCGACTACGCGGTCGGGCACACCATGCTCGCCGAAGTCCTTCCCCGCAAACGACGCGGCGAGATTCTCGGCTCCTTCTCCGTAATCTGGACCATCGGCTACGTACTGGCAACCATCCTCGGTATCTGGTTCCTGCAGTCAGACGTACCGGAAGCCTGGCGTTGGATGCTCATCGCTCCCGGGTTCATCGCCGCCATTGTTCTCGTCGCTCGACTCGGCATCCCCGAGTCCCCCCGATGGCTCAAGCGCAACGGCCATGACGCCCGGGCCCGGCAAATCCTCGACAAGCATTTCGGCACGCACGTCACGCTCGGCGATGAGGAAAACGCTGAAGGTCCCACAGAAGGCATGCTGGCACTCTTCAAGCCCAAATACATCCGACGGACCCTCTTCAACTGCACCTTCTTCGCATGCATTGTTGCCCCGTACTTCGCCATCTACACGTTCCTGCCGACACTGCTCAAGCAAATGGGGCTCTCTGACCTAGCCGAAAGCGGTGGTGGTTACGCCGTCGAGGTGTACCTGAATATGTTCTTGCTCGCCGGTGCACTCGCCGGAATCTATTTCACGGCGAAGTTCTCCCGTCGAGGCTTCCTCATCACAGGGTTCTTCGTTCTCACCATCTCCCTGATTGCCCTCGCCCTCGTCCCCACCGGCGCCACCCTCGTATCCGTCGCTTTCTTCGCGGTCTTCACCTTCACGCTTTCAGCGGTTAGTAATCTCGTCGGTATCTTCCCGGCCGAGAGCTTCCCAACCCCCGTGCGCTCTTCCGGTATCGGTTTGGCAACAGCAATCAGCCGTCTGGGGTCCGTCGTCAGCACGTTCCTGTTGCCCGTCATGCTCATCGAGTTTGGAGTGGTCGTCACGATGTTGAGTCTCGCCGGGATCCTTGCCTTCGGCCTCGTCGTGTCCTGGCTCTGGGCGCCAGAAACAAAGAACAAGACACTCACAGAATGCGCCACCCCAATACTCCCCTCTCAAGGGCGGGTCGAAGGCACCAGGCACAAAACCAGGATCTGAGAACCGCCCGCACACAGCAACTGACATAAATCGAACGAATGGAATGACAATGACTGACACCTACGATATCGACGGCAAATTTTCCCAGGGATGGGGCGGGGAAGCCCCGAACGGCGTCCACGTCAACGTCCTCCTGGCCAGAAGGGGCAGCCCAACAGCGGCGTCAATCACCACCGCCTTCACCTCGCCCTCGCCCGGCTTCACCCCCATTCTTGCCAGTCTGGGCCCGGACCAGGCCTCCTACGTCACTCTCAATCCGCCCACAGTGATCCTGAACAAATCCAAACCGGATACGGATTTCCAGGAGACCCTCATCTTCGGCGCATCCCAGGTCGGGATTGCCCAGGGCATCCTGGACACCGTCGCCGAGGGGCTGATCACACAGGACCAGGACACCATCGCCCTCGTCTCCCTCTGGGTGGACCCGGCAGCCGCGGACGAAACCCAGGTACGCAGGAACGCCCGTGAAGCCACCGCCAAAGCCTCCCGCGAGGCAGTCATCGGACGATCCGAGCACGAACACCTCGACCTGCTCGAGCACCGGGAAACCCTGACCCACCCCTTCTACGGGGGCCGCTAAAGCCAGAGCGGCTGACAACACGGCACCGGCCCCCAACGGATTCATCCGATGGGGGCCGGTGCCGCTGTGTTGCCCTACTTTAAGGGACCATGCCGCAGTATCAGGACCCGACAGCCATCCGGACGCGAGAGCGCTGCCGCGCCGTCTAGCCCCTCCTTCGTCGGGGCCTGCGGTGCAGGAAATGTCCCTTCGGCGCTCCTGCGTCGCTTATATCCTTAGTAGCACCGAAGAACCCCGCACTGTTCCCGGCGCGGGGTTCTTCGTTGCTGGAACAGTTCCGAGTTTTATCTGGCCCTACTTAACCACCGGGACAAATGACCTGCTGCCTCGATGGCCCGCCGCGTGGGCGGTGCAGTCCGTGGGTTAGATGCTCTACGAGATCTCCATAACTAGGACGCCGGACCAGGTCAATTCCATACCGTGATGACATAGTTCCAGCCCCAGTTCACGTTTGTTCTGTAGCAGCCGCTGGCACTGATCCGCTTGTTGGGCCATTGGCGCTGGGCCCAAAGGTACCGGTTCCAGTGATCGTTCTTGCAGTTCTCCAGGCTGTACCGGTACGGGCCGCCAACCTCCTGGTAGCAGACTGACCCGGACCAGCACGAGGCTGCCGATGCCGCCGGGGCAGCAGCCACGCCGACCCCCGTTGTAACCATGGCGGTCGCGAGGAGCAACCCGACCTTCTTCTTGATGTTCACTACTGGTACCCCCAGGTCAGTGAGACTTCTGTCCGAGTCTCGTCTGACTGACCTTATCGCCCTTTATCTCACGAGGGTCGGAGGGAAGATCAATGCTCTGTAGAGCTCGCACCCCTTCGGGCGCCCGCTTCGCGGCCGGCTGTCGGGGTCCAGGGCTTCCGTCGCAGAGCTCCGGGATCCCTGGCCCTTTCCCACGTCTTCGACGTTTTTGGCTGCTGTCCTTCGGATCGTACGTGCCCGCTCCAGCCCGTCTAGCCCCTCCTTCGTCGGGGCCTGCGGTGCAGGAAATGTCCCTGCGGCGCTCCTTCGTCGCTTATTTCCTTCGGGAATTTCCCGCGCCTTGCCCTCACGGGTAGACGGGCTTCCGTCGGGCACAGCTCCGCAAGCTCCGCCAGCAGCCAAAAACAACGGGGGGAGAGGGGACGCTGGCCGGTCACCATGGCCGCCCCACCCACCGAAATCCTTGGGCAAAAAGGAGCAACACCATGAACGCAATCATCACCAAGACGGTGACCACGCAGGACACCGGCGAAACCATCGACGGCGTGACCGTGCTGGGCGACTACCACCTCAACGGCGGCTACGACTGGATGGAACTCATCGGCGAACACGGCTGGGCCGTCATCCCCAGCTGGGGCGCAGACGGCTGGGACCTAGGCAACTGGCCATACGTCATGGTCGCCGCGACCCGCACCGCGGACGACATCGGGAACCTGTTCGGAGTCGCCACCTACTGCGAAGGTGACGTGACCTGCACCTACTACCGGACCAAAGCCCGCCAGTGGGACGCGATCAGCGAACAGGCGTACTTCCACTGGAAGAACGGGCAGGCCCACGGCCCTGACGACCTCCCCGAGGCGGCCGCGGAACTCCCGTCCCGCTACCGGATGCCCTACATGTCCAACGTCGCCTAAGACCCCGACCAGAACCTGCCGGGCGGGGACACCGCCCGGCAGGGCCCCCTGGGGTCGGGCGGTCCGCCGCCCGTGGCCGGGTAGCGTCGCTGGTCACCGGCGGCGGACCGCCATTTCCGGAACGTTCCGGAACCAGCCGCCGCCGAGGCCCGGGTCGCCGGTCGCCTGGGCTCGGCCCAGGGGGGAAGTGGTCCAACAGGCTGTTGGACAAAAGAGTGTGCTCGCTGGGCTCGCGCCCTGATGGGCGTCCGCTGGCGCGGCCGGCTGTTGGGTCCAGGGCTTCCGTCGCAGAGCTCCGGGATCCCTGGCCCTTTCCCACGTCTTCGACGTTTTTGGCTGCTGTCCTTCGGATCGTACGTGCCCGCTCCAGCCCGTCTAGCCCCTCCTTCGTCGGGGCCTGCGGTGCAGGAAATGTCCCTGCGGCGCTCCTTCGTCGCTTATTTCCTTCGGGAATTTCCCGCGCCTTGCCCTCACGGGTAGACGGGCTTCCGTCGGGCACAGCTCCGCAAGCTCCGCCAGCAGCCAAAAACAACGGGGGGAGAGGGGACGCTGGCCGGTCACCATGGCCGCCCCACCCACCGAAATCCTTGGGCAAAAAGGAGCAACACCATGAACGAGAAGCTGAACATCACCGGACCCGCCGACCTGCTGGCGGCAGTCCCGCACCTGCTGGGCACCACGCCCGCCGAATCCTTCGTCATCATCACCGCGCAGGGCGGCACGCTCGGCGTCACTCTGCGGGTAGACGCCCCCGAGCACGCAGAACCGGGCGGCTATGCCCAGACCCTGACCAGCTACGCGGCCCGCGACGAGGAGGCCACCGCGTCCTACGTCGTCGTCTACACCGACGAACATCCGGACGGCTACCCCTACGCCGCCCACGTCGCCGCCCTCGTCAACGAACTCGCCGTGGCCCGGATGCCGGTCCGCAACGTCTGGCTCGTGACCTCCACCCACTGGTCCGAGTTCGGCACCGACGAAACCCGCCCCCTGGAAGAAATCACCGACAGCCAGGCCAACGCCGCACTGACCTACTTCGGCAGCGCCCCCGACGTCGACGTCTACAACCCGTCCCTGCTGGGAACATGGGCGCAGCGCGTCGAAGCCCCCGAGAGCACCGCGGCAGAGACTGACGCCGCGTGTGAAGCGTGGGCGGCCCTGCTCGAAGGGGAAGGCACCCCCGACCAGCAGAGCGCCCGGTACCTTGCTGCCGCGCTGCAGAACACCTTCATCCGGGATTTCATGTTCCGCGAGACCATCACCGCGCACAACGGCAGTTTCGGCGACGTGATGCTCGGGAAGTTCACTGACCGGCCCGACTGGGACCGCATCGACCGGGCCGAAGCAATGGCCTTCGAGCTGATGAAAGCAGTTCCGGCAGGTCAGCGCGCACCCATGATGGCGCTGATGGGCTGGCTTCAATGGCTCAAAGGCAACGGCACACAAGCGGACCGCTACTTCAAGCACGCCCTCAACGACGTTTCTGATTTCCGTCTCGCGGTCCTGCTGCGCGAATTGATCGGCCGCGGCTACGTCGCCGACGTCGCCAAGGACGCCGCAAAGTCCTACCGGCGCCGCATCATCTAAGCGGACAACACAGGCCGGGCCGGGTCCGACAGGATCCCGGCCCGGCTTTTTCCGGTGGCGGGGCGGCCTCCCCCGCTGGCGCTCCTCCGGCCGCCTGGACGCTTGCGCGGGCGCAGCCGCGGGATCCAGGAAGCGGGCAGAAATCCCGGCTAGAGTGGAGAAACGAGCACGGCACCAATGCGGGGGAGCGCCAGTATGAACCACGAGTACACGATGACCGGGGACGATGCCCTACCCGCCAATCCCAGTCTGGCTGAGGACATCGTTGAGCTCAGCCTGCTCACGGCCGGCGAACCAACCGGCCCGGTTGATGCTCGCTGGGCCGACGAAGAGCACAACCGGTTCTGACGACCAGGCAGCGAGACGCTGCCCCACAGATTTCCTTTGCCCAAGGGAAAACGGGAAGGCCGGTACCGCAAGGTGCCGGCCTTCTTCATGCCTGGGACCTTTCCTTGGACCGCCGCCATAAAACGGCGGCCGCGAGGCTGTTGAGGGTCAGGTTGAAAAGGTCGCCGGCGATCGGCCGGCCGATGAAGAGATCCAGGATCACCACCGCCAGTGCCACGCTGGCGGTGACCGTGAAGAACCGGGCCAGGACCCGGTAGACCCGCAGGGAGTCCCACCGGGTACCGTGCCCCGCACGGCCGGGGCCGCCATCGTGTGGGGTCCGCTCAGTCATGACCTCACCATACTCAGGATGGGCGTGCTCGCAGGGCTCGCACCCTTTGGGGCGTCCGCTTCGCGGCCGGCTGTCGGGGTCCAGGGCTTCCGTCGCAGAGCTCCGGGATCCCTGGCCCTTTCCCACGTCTTCGACGTTTTTGGCTGCTGTCCTTCGGATCGTACGTGCCCGCTCCAGCCCGTCTAGCCCCTCCTTCGTCGGGGCCTGCGGTGCAGGAAATGTCCCTGCGGCGCTCCTTCGTCGCTTATTTCCTTCGGGAATTTCCCGCGCCTTGCCCTCACGGGTAGACAGGCCTCCGTCGGGCACAGCTCCGCAAGCTCCGCCAGCAGCCAAAAACAACGGGGGGAGAGGGGACGCTGGCCGGTCACCATGGCCGCCCCACCCACCGAAATCCTTGGGCAAAAAGGAGCAACACCCATGAACACCAACCCCACCCTCGAAATGATCGACCCGGCCACCCTGACAGTCGACATCAACGTCCGCAAAGACGCGGCCCTGACCGCCGACTTCATCGCCAGCATCAAAGAACACGGCGTGATGGAACCCGTGATCGCCCACCGCAAAGACGACGGCACCGTGCACGTCCTGATGGGACAGCGCCGCACCCGCGCCGCCGTCGAAGCCGCCCGGCCCCAGATCCCGGTGATGATCATCGAATCCCCCGAGGAAACAGAACGCATCGTGACCCAGGTCGTGGAGAACATCCAGCGGGCCGAACTGACCGAAGCGGACGAAGCCGACGCCTACCACCAGCTGTCCCTGATCGGCGTCTCGGCCGCCGCGATCGCCAAGAAGACCGGCCGGACCAAGACCAGCGTGGAAGGGGCGCTGAAAGCCAAAGCCTCGACCGCCGGAGCCGCCGCCCTGGGCAAGGGCTACACCATCGACGAAGCGCTCATCATGGTCGAGTTTGAAGGCAGCCAGGAGGACACGGAGGAGTTGGAGTCCGTGATCGCGGACGAACCCGACCAGCTCCTGCACGTCGCCCAGATGCTCCGGGACCGCCGCGACCGCGCCGCCGCCCTCACCGCGCTCATCGCCGAGCTCGAGGCGGCGGGCAAGACCATCGTCGAGGACGCCGGACACTACGCCAACGAAGAGAACCTGTACGTCTCAGCCGCAAAGCGGGCCGACGGCGAACCCGCCACCGACGAGGACGCCAACGCCTACAAGATCAGCACCGACTACCGGGGCCAGCACAACGCCACCCCCGTCATCACCGGCTGGAAAGACCTCGGCTTCACCCCGAAGCACGAACGCTACGACGGCGGCACCCAGGCCCAGAAAGGCCCGATGACCGAGGAACAGAAAGCCGAACGCAAAACCCTGATAGCCAACAACCGCGAGATGGAAAGCGCCACCAAGGTCAGGCGCGAGTTCGTGAAGACCCTGCTTTCCCGGAAGACCGCGCCGAAGGGCTGGCAGCACTTCACCGTCCACGCCATCACCCACAACCCCGAAACCGCCAGCGGCTACGACGGCAAAGTCGCCACCGAAATGCTCGGGACCAAGACCGGAGAGGACACCGACCGGTGGGGTTGGAACCCGCTGCGGGCACACACCGCCAAAACCACCGCACGGCCCGAGTTCTCCCTCATCGCCCTGATCTGCGCCGGGTATGAAAAGACCATCCAGAAAGACTCATGGCGGAGTGCCGAGAAGCGGCACTTCCACTACCTGAACCAGCTCACCGCCTGGGGCTACACCGCCAGCGCCGTGGAGCAGATCATCCTCGACAAGCAAACCGCCGATACCGAATAATTTGAAGTGGGCCGGGCGGCTGATCCCCCAATACAGCCGCCCGGCCCTTCCATTCGCAGGGCACGGAACCTGCCGTACGCCGGGCGGTCCGTCGCCCAGGGCGAACCACAGCAGCCACTCACCAGCGACGGACCGCCATCAACCGCGACCACGCGGAGCAACCACCACCTGCCGCGCTGATCGCGGACTCGACCAGAGACGTCCTTTGCCCTTTAATATCAGGACAACTGGCCCGAGATCCTGTCCGTCGTGTTGAAGAGATAGAAAGGCAGACGCCCAACCACCCGCGTAGGCACTTCAGGTGTGTGCGAACTCGATCTTGCGTGGTCGACCTATACGGCGTCCTGATTGGCGAAGTCCCGTGTATCAAAGTCAGCCTTAGAGCTGAAGCTGACGATTTTCAGGCCGTCCGGATCCTTGGTCACCATTACATTTGCCGATCCGGTCCCACGGTAGACGTTCTCCCCGGAGCCGTCCTTGAGCTTGTCTGTGGCGTATTTGGAGTTAAGCACCTGCTCGCCGGTCATGCCGGTGTGGTGTCCGACGAAGGCAGCTCCGTTGGTGTCATCGACCCGATACCCGGCGTTCCACTCGATGCTGAACTCGACAGAATTCCCAAGTTCAGGGGTGTTGACAAAGCCAAACCCAGTCACGCCCAGGTGCGCTTCCTTCACCCGGGGCGATCCGTCATGGATGAGGTTCGGGATTAATCTGTTCGTCCCAAAATTACCTAGGATGATCTTATTCTCTCCCGGGTTTTGCCCAGCTATATCGATGACCTTCTCGGAGAAGTACTTCTTGGCGTTGGCGGCATACCAATTCTGGAATTCTGCGTCCCCGCCCTCAAGAGCGGTGGAATCCAAAAACTCCTTAGACATGTAGTCGATGGCGAGCTTCTGCGCAGCACTGGCTTCGTCGACAGTCCACCCCGACGACGCATCGTGGAAAGTGGGGTTGTAGCTGTAGGCCGGGTCATTCGCGGGGAGGCTGCTCTTTTCGTAAGGGCCAGCCGCCGTATCGATCTTTTCCCCGGTTCCGACGACACCGGACTCGGCTTTTTCGGTGGTACTCGTTTCGCCTGAGGCAGTTGCTGAAGGGCTGGGCGCTACCTGGCATCCTGAGGCAGTAAGTGCCAGTATGGCCAGTAGTCCGGCCAGTGCAATCGTTCTACCGCGTCGTGCGTCGTTCAAGTGGTCCCCCAAATTAAGTATTGTCAGAAGGGGACGTCCTAGCGGATACCCCAACTCAGCAGGTTGCACGTGAACGCGAGATCAAGGTCGACGTGCATCTGCAATGTTAATGGGTACGTAGCAAATACAGTTCATAAGCGCCCTCGTGAGAAATCATACGAAATACTGTCCGCTCCGATGTGAGGCTGCGCCCTCTTGGTATTGCTGGGTCAGTACGATCACATCATGAGAACTGAGATGGCTGAGGCCAGGGGGAAGGTAACAGTCCGTCCGTGGCGGACTGGCCTGGTAATAGACACAAAATCTCGAGTCGAAGTCCGTGAAGCAATTGTGAACCTCAGCTCAGTATGGGGCGGACGGTCCATGCCGATCTTTGATAAAAACACTGGCATTGAGTCGCTGGAAAAGCAGGGCGAGATGTTCGATGTCGACTCAATGTATGCCGAGAATGCAGAAGGTCCGCTCAGTGATTTTTTGAGGAAGCCTGGGTGGGTTTGGCGAGGTGGTGGGCCATGGGGACCGTTCGGCGAGGAGGGGGATGAAAAGTTCCGGAAAGGACTTCTTCCGCTTCGGGAAATCCTTGACCCCGCAGAGCTCGTTCAATCCGTTTGGTCTCCGGAAGACCCTGCAGATCTAGTGCTAGCCGCGTTGTGGGGACTCCCGGACAAAATTGGTGCACAGTGCACTCGGCTGCCGCTTTCGGGAGTCCTGGCGCGGAAGGACCTAGGCGCAATCGAATGCGCGCTGCTAGCCAAATCAATGGTGCACACCGACGTCGGCACCCGGACGCACCATCGGGGGATTGGGGACGGCATATTCATCATGGAGCCTGACCTCCCGGGCGACGTTGTGGCGTTCTGGAACGCACGGGCATTTGGGTGCAACGTAATTGGAATCCCATCGGAAGGGGACCCAGATCTAGTCGATTATCTGCTCTCCCAACCACTTCCTCGCCACAGAGTGACGACCGGCGGGGAAGATCGGGAAGTTATGTACATCACTGGGGCTGACAGGGCATCCGCGGAAGTGATGAAGGCGATTGAAGCCGCTGCGCACGCCGATGGACTCATGGTCCAACCAGGGCATCCAGAGGTAATGTCTTCCTTCGTTTTTAAAGGACTGGATACAGATTTAAGTAAGACCATTCGGGTGGATTTTCGACCGGAGGCGCACGGCGTCGATGTTGACCTGCCACAAGTGCCACTATTCGGCAGTACTCGGCGCTCGTTCATGCGGGGAATCGTGGCCGTAGAAGTGGAGCTCCGAGAGATACGCGGCCAAGACCCCCGTTTCACGGCACAGATCCCACCGTACCGCCGGCACGCTGCGCTGCTCCAGGACCGGTATGGCGTTCACGGCGCTGACCACGTTCGGTCTAGATACAACGGCGTGGTTTTTGGCCTGGATGCCACGTCGGAGCACCTAAGAGTTCCCTTCTTATACTGCCAGGACGTCCTCGGCCTGTTGTTCGACAGCAAAGCGGCAAAAATCAGCCAGTCGGACGTCGGCAAGTTTCAGACGCGCGCCGCCGAAAGATTTGGCGGCCCCTATAGCGGAACCTTTAATCAGACTGGCGTACGAGCGGCCGTGACATTGGCCGCAGGAAAGGCGGCCGGCATAGCCCTTCCCCATCTCCGTAATTCCGTAGAAAACAACAGAGGGAACTGGCCACACCCCCTCATGGACAGCGACATGAGCCCGCAAGAGTACGCCACCCGTGCAGTGAACCACTTGTTTCACAGCGGGCTTTTCGTCCCCACTTTGAGAGTCCATTGCAGTCACTGTCGCGTTGACAGCTATGTATCTGTGGAAGGACTGGGTCCTTCCATGCTGTGCGAATTCTGCGGGCAGACATACAACTTAGCGCTCTCCCATAGTCTGGCCCTCCCTGAGTGGCGCTACCGACTAGCTGCGCACCTTCGCGCCGACCAGATCGAAGCGCTTCTGCCGGCACTTGCTACAACTTCGGTACTGCAGCAACTGCGCCATAACGAAGGCTCGCCGCCTCTGGTACTCGGATTTGAGATCACATTAGAAGGACGAAAGGTTGAAGCAGACATCGCCACCTACCTTGCGGAGCGAGAGTGGCTAGCAGTCCTAGGAGAGGTCAAGACCGCCAACAGAATCGACGCCAAAGACATCGCGAACCTCGAGTTCCTCCGTACAAAACTGACCGAAAATAACGTCAGGTCGCTCCTAGTCTTCGCAACACTGAAAGCCGAGCTCTCTCCGGAAGAGCGTCAAGACCTGCGCGCACTAGTTGAAAGATCAACCATGATTATGACTTCTAGCGGTCAAAACAGTCCCAGCCTCCCATTGGTTCTTACGGGACCCGACCTTTCGCATACCTGGTGGGACGAGGACCATCCTTGGCGGTGGGAGAGACGGAGTCAGAACGGTATCTTTGACACCGCTTTGATCTCATGCGAACGGAATTTGGGACTCACCAGCTACACGTACAACGAGGAACCCGATGGAGCTGGTTTTCACTTCGTGTGGACTGACTAGCCATGTAGGTCAGAAACGATCGATTTTCGGCAGAAGCTACGGGAGGTAGCTGAGCTGTGAGTTGTTCAGGGGTGCCACTGCGATACAGATCAGCAGGGCCGCGGATAACCAAAGCATCCAGCCGCGGTCGAACCAGGCCCCCGAAGCCGATCTGATCCCTTTGAAGACCAGGATGGGCAGGGCGACAAGCTGAGCGAGGGTGATAGTCATTTCGAATTGCCGCCACCCTGACGAAGAGACGCAGGACGCCGACCGGTATTCGCCATCGCAAGCAATCCCGGACCAGCCGTCGATTCCGGCGATCGATAGAAGCGTGCCGGCGTAGGCCCCCCAACCAAGGACCAGGATCACTGCCACGGCCGCCCAGGCGAGGACATTCCTCCTGCGGCTGCCCGGTGTCCAACTGGAAATTCGCTCACTCGTAGTTTCCCCCATGGATCCACCCTAGATGCATCGAAAGCGGATGCCGTGTCGGTCTCGCTCCGCCGATGCGTCCGAACAGGCGCCCAGTCAAAAAGGATTGTTTTTGGCGGCCCCGTTAGGATCCGGCCGACGAATGCGAGTTGAAAGGCAGACGGCGCGTACCAGCATTAGGCTTGGCGGCATGGCCGGGGACTCAGACATGATGTGCACCGAGACGGTGGGCTGGCGGGGGCGTTTACGGCGTCGAAGTCGGCCTGCCGCATGAGGCCCTCGCCCGTGGACTTACTTATCTTGGGAGTCATCCTGCTGTGGGTGGTGAACCTGGGACTGCGCCTTGCCCGCCGACGGCTCTATTGGGCTACTTTTTGGGCTTTGGCTGCGGGGCTGCCGGCACTCGCGCTTTATTGGTTGCGTCTATGTGCTCCCCAGCCCAAGTGGGGCCAACCGCCGACGTGATTACCATGGCAAGCCCACTCGCTTGCACTGGTGGGCTGACTTCGCAGACGTGCTGTGGCATAGCCGTCACTAACTTCAGGGTCCGAGCGCGCCCGCAAAACTACTGCTGCACAAGAACGGATATCTGCTCAGTCCTGCAGTTCCTCGTAGACCAGTTCGCTCAACATTTTGAGCAAGGCATGCATCTTTGTCTTGTCCCCTAAAGCTTGAAGGCTCAGGTTGTAGTGGCTGTCCATGGAATTGGTAACTGCGTCGCTGACCGCCTTTTCGAGATGCGGGCTGCTTCCAAAGTGGCTCCGGGAGTTGTTCTTGGCCTGTTTCTGCAGCGTCTCGTTTTTCACTAACTCCCGACGGACGCCTTCCACGAAGTGGGCCACAGCGTCTAGTTCCTCTCCTTCGAAGGGCAGGTTTGCCTGCTGGATAACCTCTTCCCAAGTGACCAGCACGGGATCTTTGACCTGGCCAGTTCCGGGGTCAGTAAGGGGTTTTAGTAGCTCACCTTCACCGGAGAGCTGCAGTTGTGCCTCACCTTTGTCCTTGAGGGCGTATTTGGCGAGCACAACGCCGGAGAGATCCAGTGCCACCTTGGCGTCGTTCACCCGCAGCACGGGCAGGAGGTGCTTGTAGTAGATTGCGCGCTTCTCTAGGTCGGTGTCGGCGTAGTCGTAGATCTGGGAGAGGAAGTCGTAGGCGCGGACGAACGAGCCTAGGTCCTTGCGGAACAGGTCCAGTTCGTCCTGGGCGGCCTTGTTGGCGTTGGCTACGGCTTCGTTATAGCGGGTGTTGAAGCGGGATTTGGCTGGTGCTACCCAGCTGGACAAGGCGTTGTTTCCGGCTTCCAGCACGTAGGACTTCACCAGACCATCCACTTCGGATTCGAGGTAGATTTGGGCGGCGTCGAGCTTGGTCTGGAGGTCGTGCACCACGTTGGGATTGGACACATCCTCCAGCGCGGCCTCGCGGAAGTAGGGCTGGAATGAGGCAAGGATCTCGGCGGGTTCGTTGACGAAGTCCAGCACGAAGGTCTGGTCCTTGCCGACCGCTGTCCGGTTCAGCCGGGAGAGTGTCTGAACTGCGGAGACGCCTGAGAGTTTCTTGTCCACGTACATGGCAACGAGCAGTGGCTGGTCGAACCCGGTCTGGAACTTGTTGGCCACGAGCATGATCTTGTATTCGTCCGTGGAGAAAGCTTCCGGTAGCGTCCGGCCCTTCAAACCCGGGTTCATATTCAGTTCGGTGAATGCCTCAGGACCCGAGTCAGCATCGGTCACTTCACCCGAGAAGGCGACCATTGTGCCCAAGTTGGTGTAGCCGGCCTCGCTGATGTACTTGTCGATCGCGAGCTTGTACCTGACTGCTTCCTTGCGGGAGCCGGTGACGACCATGGCTTTGGCTTTGCCGCCGAGGCGCCAGGCAACGTTTTCGCGGAAGTGTTCCACTATCACCTGGACCTTCTGGCTGATGTTGTACGGGTGTAGCTTCACCCACTTCATCAAGGACTTCAGGGCCTCAGACTTTTCGACCTGATTATCGTCCGAGTCGTAATCCCGGCCTTCATGCGTGAGTCGATAGGCCACCTTGTAGCTGGTGTAGTTCTGCAGCACGTCCAAGATGAAACGCTCCTCGATGGCCTGCTGCATGGAGTACAGATGGAAGGTTTGCGGCAGCCCATCCGGGCCCTTGCGGCCGAAAAGTTCCAAGGTTTTGGCCTTCGGTGTGGCGGTAAAGGCGAAGTAGCTTATGTTCTTAGCGTCAGCCCGTTCGGCCATTTCCGCGGCCAGGAAGGACTCCATGTCGAACTCGCCGCCGTCGTTGACCTCCGCCAGTTCCTCTGCGGAAAGCACCTTCTTGAGTTTGTTGGCTGTGGATCCGGTCTGCGAGGAGTGCGCCTCATCCGCGATAATCGCGAAATTGCGGCCTTTCAGCGCCTGGGACTCGGCGATGGCCTTCAGAGCAAACGGGAATGTTTGGATGGTGACGATGATGATCGGAGTGCGTGCAACCAGCGCTGCGGTGAGTTCGCTCGACTTAGAGCCAGCGTTGCCGCGGATGGGGACCACGACGCCGGACTTGTGCTCGATTTGGTAGATCGCGTCCTGCAACTGAGCATCCAGGACGGTGCGATCTGTCACGACGATGACAGAGTCGAATATTTTCTGGTCCTGGGCGTTGTGCAGGGCGCTGAGCTGGTGTGCAGTCCATGCGATGGAGTTGGTCTTGCCGGACCCGGCGGAGTGCTGGACAAGGTATCGGTTGCCCGGTCCCTCGGCGCGGGACGTCTCAATCAGCTGGTTGACCACGTCCCACTGGTGATAGCGCGGGAACAGCAGGGACTTGCGGAGCTCGCGTTCACCGGTGACAGGGTTGGTCTTGTCGCTGATCTGCAGGTGCAGGAACTTGCCAATGATGTTCAGCCAGGAGTCACGCTGCAGGACCTGTTCCCAGAGGTAGCTGGTGGCCGATCCCTTGGGGTTGACGGGATTGCCCGCGTGCCCGTCGTTACCGAGGTTGAACGGCAGGAAGTAGGTGTCCTTGCCCTTGAGCTCGGTGGTCATCTGGATTTCGTCGTTGCTGACGGCGAAGTGCACCAGGGCGCGGCGGCCGAAGGACAGCAGCGGCTCGTCCTTGTTCTTGCCGTTGCGGGGCAGTCGGTCTTTCCGGTACTGCTCGACGGCGTCATTGATGTTCTGTGTAAAGTCCGTCTTGAGCTCGATGGTTGCGACCGGCAGGCCATTGACGAACAAGACCAGGTCGATGCTCTTCATGGTGTCCACAGTGGAGTAGTGCACTTGCCGGATCACCCGGAGGCGCACCTTGCCGTAGCGCTCTAGGGTCTGCGGGTTCAGGCCCATGGCCGGCTTGAACTGGCACATCTCGAACTTCGCCGCGACATCCTTGAACCCGGTGCGCAGCACGGAGAGCATGCCGGCTTCCTTCGCCGCCGGCTTGTCCAGGACCTTGCACAGCCGGTCCAGAAGCAGCAGCTTCGCCACCCCCTGCTCGGCGGGGGAGTCCGTAGGCTTCAAGACCTTGGCCAGCTGCTCCGACTGCGTGTCCTGCAGCCACCCAAAGACATCCTCCGGGACCAGAGCCCGCGTGGCGTCATACAGCTCGCCCGCCTTCCGGTGCGGCTCGTAGATCCACCCCTCCGCCGCAAGGGCCTGGCAGATCTCGTCCTCAAACGTCACTTCGTTGTGCTGCGCCATTCTGTTCCCCCTAGAAACTGTCGAAAAAGTCCTGGTCCAGCTTTTTCACGACCACCGTGCGGTCGACCTGGACGCCGACGCCGTACTCGAACATGAGCGACGCCAGCCGCTGCCCGTCGATGAGAATCAGCGTGTAGTGCGCCGTGTCGCGTGCGACGGCGCGCGCCCCGGTGGTGAATGTCGAGGTGGTGATGAAGATGCCCTTGGTGGCGCGGAATTGGCCCAGGGCGCCGCTGAAGGCTTGGACCTCCGGCGCGCCGACATTATTGCCCTCGGAATAGCGTTTGGCTTGGAGGTACACCCGGTCGAACCCGAGGGCGTCCTGCCAGACAATCCCATCGATGCCCTTGTCCCCTGATCGCTGCGTAGGCTTCAGGTTGTCTTCGCGGTCTGTTCCGTAGCCAAGCGCCCGCACGACGAACGGGATGAGGCGCTCGAAGGCGTCCGGGGAGAGTTCGAGCAGATTGCGGTAAATCTCATCGATGACAACCCGGTTGAGCTGATCTGCCGAGTGCTCGAGGGCCTCGGACGGATCGGCGTCGACTGCCGCTTCGGAGACTGCGGTAACCGGTTCTCCGCCCGGGAGGATCGACTTCTTGGGTGCCTTCGACGCGTTCTGGTAAGTGCGATAAGGCTCGTATTCCAGCAGGGTTTGGTATGTGATTTCCGCAGTGGAGGAGACCCGGCGGAGGCCCTCGTCACTGATCTTGTACTGCCCGCGTACCTCGCGGACCAGCAGGCCAGCCTTCATGGAATCGAAGACCGCCCAGTTGATCCGGTTGGACCAGCGGGCCTCGCCGGAAGACATCACCTCCGCCATGTCCTGATCGGTGAGGCGGGTGCGCTCAGCCACGGCCGACCTGATGTCAGCGTTCCGGCGGATCTGGCCGTCCGACATGACCCGCAGTACAGGGTCTACGAAGCCGTGCCACTGAGGCAAAGTCATGGCTATGCCGCTCCTTCTCGAACGTCAATCTTGCCTGTCACGGCAGCGGAGATGAGGGCGGAACGGCGCTCCCGCAACAGGTCGATGGACCGGACGGCCTTCTTGGTGGTTTCATCAAGGACATCGATCATTTTGCCGAGCCACCGGAGGATCGATTTCTGTTCAGCTATGGGTGGGCGAACGAGTCGTAGGCCAGCGATAAGGCCAGCGTTCAGATTGTCCATAGTGGCCCCTATCGAATGTAGTGAGAGGCGGTCGCGCGTGTGCTGCCCACCGAATACCAGCGAAAAGTATTCAGGCAGATAGGCGCTTGGCTGCAGACGTATGAGCAGCGAGCCCGTCCCGCAGAGGAACCCTTCGTCTTGCCCTGTTACTACTGCATTTCTGCCGAGCTCGCCTCTTCGGGCAACCACAACGTCACCTTTCCGCAGAGCATGACGTCGAAGTTCCTGTGTTTTGTCCTCGGAAACTGCCACTTCAAGGTTGGGAGCAATACAACCTTCAATGAGGTGCGACGGGTTGATGAGAGGCGTTCCCCCGGACACGTAGTCATCGGCGTGTATCTGGCTCCCAAAGGGCCCGGTCTGGATCAATTCAGCAGCCGAACCCACCGGGGACACCTGCCAATGTGAGGGCACGTCGCCGAGCCAGGGGATACCGGAGGGCTTGGTGGGGGCGGTCGAGTCGAGGCCCTTGGTGACAGCGTGGGTGATGATGGCCTGGCGCTTCTCGGCGAGCAGCTCGATGAGCCGCTCCTGCTTAACGATCAGTTCGTCGATCTGGGCGGTTTCACGATCGAGGAAATCAGCGATCCCGCTCTGCATTTTGAGAGGCGGAAACGGCGCAAGCTCGTTGAAGTAGCTGGCTTGGTCAAGGTTCTGGATTCCGGAGGTCTGCTTGATTGAACGCTGCGTCAAGCGGACCGAATATGTCGTCGCATGCACGTAAGTCCAAAACCGGGAGTCCATCCCAGGACTCAACTGCATCTTCGCTATGAAGTTGGAGCATACTGCGACATCGTCGTGGTCAAAGCGAACCACGAAGCCGACCGGGTTATTTTCCCCGCCTCCGGATTTCTCCAACAGTAGATCTCCGCGGTTGAGCTTGCGCGGAATGAGTTCGTCTGAAGTGATCGACCGCATTGTTCGCTCTGAAGTTTTCACCGAATGCAACTTGCGATCGAAGTCGGCCACCCGCACACACCAGATAGGGAAATCACCGTCCTGTGGATCTTGGCCCCAAATTCCGTTTCGCGCAGTCTGCACCGACATCTTGATGCGCAGTACCTCCCATTCCGCTGGAATTCTGCCAAGCCATTCGGCCCCAGACTCTTTGTATTCCGGATATGGCTGAAGCTGGCTCACTTCTCGACCTCGGCCAGCAGGGTCGTGATCTCACCGATGAGCTTGTTGAGGTCGACGTCGATTTCCTCCAGAGGCCTGGGCGCGACGTACTTGTAGAAGTGCCGGGTGAAGGGGATCTCGTAGCCGACCCTGATCTTGGTGTCGTCGATCCAGGCGTCGGGGACGTGGGGAAGAACCTCGCGCTCGAAAAACGCCGTGATGTTTTCACCGAGCGGGACGTTCTCCGTGTCGCGCAAGTCCGTGTCTGCTTCGGGTGTGCCCTTGGGGCCCTTGCAGACGTCGGCCGTTTCGTCGCGTTCGGAAAGCCCGGCGAGAACAGCTTTCAGCACCGGCGCGCCGGGCTTCAGACCGGCGCCGGCCAGAGTCGGCTTGAGGACCTTGAGGAAAGCATCGCGGTTCTTCCAGAGTTTCGTTTCGTCTTCGCCGAGCCGGGTGAGCGTCTTCTCGAGCAGCTGCCGGTCGTCGTCGGAGAGTTTCTCGACTGGTTTCTGTGCCAGAACGCCGTCAATGCGCTCTGGCGTGAAGGCGAAGTTGAGCTTGAGCGGTCGTTCGACCGTGATAGTGGAGTAGCCGAAGTCCTGGTTGTTGAAGATCTTGGAGGTTTCGCCGTCGTCCTCGAACACGCCATACAGCTGGACGATTTTGGTGATGTCTTTTAGGCCGAGTTCTTTGCGCTTGGATCCGAGGCTCTTGCGCATCTTCTGGTAGAAGTCGACACCGTTGATGAGCTGAATCTTTCCAACGCGCTCAGGATGTTTCTGCTTCTTGCTGTTCGAGAGGATCCAGATGTAGGTGGCGATGCCGGTGTTGTAGAACATGTCCGTGGGCAGCGCGATGATGGCCTCGACGAGGTCGTTTTCGATCAGATACTTGCGGATCTCGGATTCGCCGGAGCCGGCGCTGCCGGTGAACAGCGGTGAGCCGTTCAGGACGATGCCGATGCGGGAGCCGCCGTCATGCGCGGGACGCATCTTACGGACCAGGTGCAGCAGGAATAGTAGTGAGCCGTCGCTGACGCGGGGGAGGCCTGGGCCAAAGCGGCCGTCGAAGCCGTACTGCTCGTGCTCTTTCTGGATCTGCGGTTGGATCTTCTTCCATTCCACGCCGAAGGGCGGGTTGGAGAGCATGAAGTCGAACTGTTGGCCGATGTTCTGGTCGTTGGCGAGGGTGTCGCCGACGGAGATCTTGGAGATGTCCTGGCCCTTGATCAGCAGGTCTGATTTGCAGATCGCGTAGGACTCGTCGTTGATTTCCTGGCCGTATGCAACCAGGGAAGCGCTGGCGTTGAGTGCGTGCAGGTGTTCCTGGGCGACGGTGAGCATGCCGCCGGTTCCGGCGGTGGGATCGTAGATGGACCGGACGATGCCCTCTTTGGTGAGGACGTCGTCGTCGTAGTTCAGCAGAAGCTGGACCATGAGTTGGATGACTTCGCGCGGGGTGAAGTGCTCGCCTGCGGTTTCGTTGGAGGCCTCAGCAAAGCGGCGGATGAGTTCTTCGAACATGAGGCCCATCTCGATGTTACTGATGGTCTCGGGGTGGAGGTCGATCGCGGCGAAGTCTTTGGTGACGTGGTAGAGCAGGTCTGAGCTGTCCAGCTTCTCGAGGGTCTTGTAAAACTCGAAGCGCTCGAAGATGTCCCGGGTGTTCTCCGAGAACCCCTGGACGTAGTTGAGGATGTTCGCCTTGATGTTCGTGGGGTCGTCCAGGAGCTTGGCGAAGTCGAACTTGGAGGTGTTGAAGAAGCTGTGGCCCGACGCCTTCTGCAGGAAGGTGTCCAGAGGGATGTTCAGGTCCTTTTTGGCCTCCTGTTCTTCCAAAACGGCGTCCTTGGTTTTTTCGAGGACGCAGTCGAGGCGGCGCAGGATGGTGAACGGCAGGATCACGGAGCCGTACTGTGCCGGCTTGTAGGTGCCTCGCAAAATATTCGCGATGCTCCATACCAGATTGGCGTTGTTATTGCTGGCCACTTGCCCTACTTCCTTGCCGCAGGGCAAGAGGGCGAGGTTGGTTCGCGAGTTGCCGCTGGCAGGGCCCCCATTGCCGTGCAGCGTTCATCGATCACGCACGTACTTGCCTTGAATTGTATGGGGAGAGCGGAAGATTGCTCCGCTCGGGGCACTCACATCGGTGAAGTGGCGACGGCCAGTCCCTTGTCACCCGAATTTATCCCTTCGTCGCGGGGGCCCAATGAGCGGCTATACCGAAACGTGAGTGCATCAAAAACGACCCTTTGTGCGCTAGTCGTCTGGGGGCCTATGAGCCGGGGCCGAGGCGTCCTCTTCGGCGTTCATGCGCAGCGGCAGAACTCGACTGCGGAACGTTCGAGGAGATTCCTGATCAAAATCACGGGAGAGATGAATTCTGAGGCGTCCGATGAGGAAACGACGATGAACCGCGAGTGAAATAGTGTAGAGCTCAGAGACTGGCGTTGGCGTGGGGGAGCAACACCGCTAAATCCGAGCAAAGGAACCCCATTGGCCCGCAAAGTTCATGTTCAACTGATCGATGACATCTCAGGCGAAGACGCCCAGGAGTCGGTCCGTTTTGCCCTCGATGGCGTCGAATACGAAATCGACCTGGCCGAAGAGAACGCCGTCGGGCTGCGCAAGGCGATGGAGACCTACATTGCCCACGGCCGGCGTATTCGCAGCTCCTCTGCGGCCCAGGGCGGCAGGGTCACGACGTCCAACCGGGAACAGACGCAGCGGATCCGGGAATGGGCAGAGGCGAACGGGTACAACCCCAGCGCCCGTGGGCGCATCAGCCAGGACATCATGAAAGCGTACGACGAGGCCCACTAGCTATCCTCGGCGGAACCGCGGCCCCGGGGCCGCGGCGAACCGCCGGCGGTAGGGGAGTGGCAAATGTGACCCTCTAGGGTGCCAGAGCTTGGGAACGTCGATAGAACGTCGCGCGGGACATTCCAAGGTCGCGGGCAACCTGCGCAGCAGGAGCGCCCCCTTCGACCAGGCGCACCGCGCTGCGGACCTGACTGTCCGTGATCCTCCGGGGCCGGCCTCCCAGGTCCAGTCCGGCCTGCCGCCGCTTGCTGATGGAGTCGGTGACGCGTTCGCGTTTGATTTCGTGTTCCATCTGGGCGAGAGCGGCCATGACGGTAAACAGCATCGACCCCATCGGTGTCGAGGTATCAACGTCGCCCCCGCCCAAGTTCAGGACCCGGAGACCGGCGCCGCGGGCGCGGAGAGCATCGGCGAAGGCGAGCATGTTCTGGGTAGATCGCCCGAGCCTGTCCAGAGTGGTGATGACCAAAGTGTCGCCCTCGACCAGCGCGTCCAGTGCTCGGTCGAACTGCGGACGCGAGGACCGGGCCCCGGATACTCCGTGGTCGATGTAGAGGTCATCCCGTCGGACGCCGGCGGCCAGAAGGTCTGCCTGCTGCCGGTCGGTGGACTGCTGCCGAGTTGAAACGCGCGCGTAGCCGATGAGTTTCGCCATGCCTGCTCTCAAGGTGTCTTATAACTAACTGTGAATACACCGATTCAACCAGATGGTTTCGAGACGTAGTTATGAGAATCGCGGGCGCCGCGAAGTTTCCCGAGAATTGGCGGAATTTTGGCCGCCGTCGGCGCGGATTTCGTGGGCCCCGCGAGACGTCTCGTATCTCATGGGTTTCGAGACAAAGGCTAGTAGTGAAGCGACCTCGATTGACCGAAGGAGTGCCGACCGCATCGAATCATCGAGATAGAACGTAGTGCTGTGTCAATCTCGTGCCTCTCGACTAGTGTTGCAACGTTGTTCTGGCGCGATTTCTGATTCAGGGTGCTAACACCTGAGTGCCAAGCGGTGGCGGGGCATTGTTCATTTAAGGATTATCAGGGGGTCAGTGTTGCGTTTAACCAAGGCGTTCATCAACGGTTTCGGAAGAATCGCTGCGGGATCGATTGATCTGACTCCGCGGCTCGTCGCCGTTGTAGGACCAAATGAGGCAGGAAAGTCGACGCTACTCGATGCGCTGTGCTACCTAACTGACACTTCATCTACACTTCCGTCTGCCCGTCGGTCCCGGACAGCTAGGCCAAGCGATGACACAACCGTAGTCAGGGGAATCTATGTGCTTGAAGAGGATGAAACACAGTCCTTTGCCGACATGGATCTTGAGGAACTTCCGCGAACGCTTGAACTTTCCCGGAAGGCTGGAGACACCACTCGCTACATGCTGGTTCAACCTCTCCCTCAGCGCTCAAGGAGCAAGGTCGCTGCACTAGCCGCAGAGTTCCAGCGGTCCTTCACGAATAGCTCCTTATTCGATCTAAGCCCAAGTGATGACGGCGAAACCGATGAGGATTGGGCGGAACAAAAGGCGCGTGAACTTCACGTCATCAACAACTTGAGCGCGAAGTTGAAAGAAGCGGAGGGAGCCGACCGACTGCGCGAAGCACTTCCTGACCTTCGTGATCTTCTGGAGTCCGCTGAAGCCATTGAGAGTGCAGCGGACGTGCGTCAAGCCGTCAGCGATCTGCTCAGCTGGGTAGAGGCCGGCTCGCCGGGTACGGAGGTTCGGCAGCGGCTCGGAAACATGCTCCCCGAGGCGCTGCTCTTCTCTGACGGCGATAGAACGTTACCCTCGACATTCACTCTTAGTGAAGACGCACTGGAAGGCATGCCCGCGTCGATTCAGAACCTCGCGGACATGGCCGGACTTTCCCTGCCCGAACTGTTAGCTGAGATTGAGGATGGCAATCGGGCGGCGCACGGATCACGCATTCGGCGAGCAAATGCTGTGCTCAAGAGGAAGTTCAACGAATCTTGGCGCCAGGCGAATCTTTCAGTTGCTTTCAACCTCGAAGATTCAACGATTTATATCGAGATTCTCCAAGATGAAGACATTGTCACACCGATCAACGAGCGAAGCGCCGGACTTCGGATGTACGTGGCTCTCGTAGCATTTCTCGAACGGCGCACACATGAAGTCAAACCGGTTCTCCTCATCGATGAAGCGGAGACTCACCTTCACCTGGATGCGCAGGCGGACCTCGTTGCCTCGTTCTCCCGCCAGCAAGAGGTCGCGAAAATCATCTACACGACCCACTCGCCCGCGTGCTTGCCTGCTGATCTCGGCACTAACGTTCGCGCGGTGCTTCCAAGAGTTGAGAATTCACAAGAGAGTTCTCTCGAAAATAGCTTTTGGCGCAATGCAAGTGGTTTCACTCCACTGATGATCGCGATGGGAGCGGGAGCATCCGCGTTCGCCACAGCTAGATTTGTGGTGCTCGCCGAAGGTGCGACGGAGATGCTCGTTCTGCCATCCCTAATTCGAGCTGCAACTGGCCTAACTGAGCTGCAGTATCAGATAGCTCCGGGCCTGTCCGAATCCTCTCCCGAGGACTACAGAGACCTGAACCTGGAGGGAGCGCGAGTGGCCTTCCTCGTAGACAGTGATGCTGGCGGAAAAAAGCTGGAGAAGAACCTTCTCGCTGCAGGAGTCTCCCAGGACAACATAGTTAGGCTCGGGGCGCTCATGCTTGAGCACCTTCTTGACCGCGATGTTTATCGAGAGACGTACGCCCAGCTGCTCCGAGAGTGGAACCCGACCGCTGTTATCGCGGGTCTGCCTCCGTTGGACGAGCGCAGTGGCGTTCCTCGACCGAAGCAGTTGGAGGCCTGGGCGAAGAACATTCCAGGCTTGCGAATCCCCGGCAAGCGCGATGTAGCAAGCTACATCGCTGAACACGGTAAGGCTATCCCTTGCGAGGACGGGATGGCTCTACTCCAAACCCTCCATATTGAACTGGTTCGTGCCCTCGGTATTAGTACCTAACTCAGATCGAGGCAAGGATGAGTGGTAATCCCTGCTCGGTGTCTCGCAACCTTAGCGCCTCGAATCCCTAGAGTTGCGAGACGCTTGCGCTGTAAGCGACGACTAGGCCTGATTCCTCTCGAACTCTCGGAGTATGCGCTTCGTCTGGCTGCCTGCCAGCTTGACTATCTGGCGCTCGTTCTTCCGCTGGTTCTTCTCGGCGTCCTTTTTCTGTTGCATCATCTTTGATTGGGCGGCTTCTACCTCAACCAGAACGGCACGGGCCGTCGCGAGGGAATCCTCGTTCACTTCTCTTGCCCATACAGTGTGAAGATCACGGGCAGGCGGCAACGTGGCCCTCCTTGCCTCAAGCGCGGATATCACTTTTCGGAGGTCCTCCTGCTGGCGACTGTTTTTCTTCAGCTGGCGGTGGATCTGCTTAACGAGATTCCCGTGCTCTCTGAGCAGGCGAGATACCCGCCAGTACCCTTTGTACGTTTCAGGATGTGTTCCATAGATACCGATGATGAGAAACTTGATAGCTGGCCCGGACAAGACGACGGCCAGCCCCGCAGCGCAGCCGTTAAGAGCCACCAACTCCGCCCAGCGAGCCTGAGGAGTTCCTGCCAGGTTGCTGAGAGCGGCAAGCTCACTGAACAACAAAACTAGGATGGTGGCTGCGTGGGCCAATGACGTGGCCAACCGCCTGAAAGGCCCCATTTCGTCCAGCCGAAGGTACCGAACCTCGACCACGAAGGCCAACGCAATGACCGGAATAACCGTGGCCATGATTTCCCAGAACTTGCTTGCGTCGCCCATCCATTCCCCCGAGTACGTGACTTGATGCCCCCAGTGGGGCTTCCACCTTGTCGCCACCAACTTTAAACGTGGTCAGCAACCAGAGTTGCTAGTCCACAGGGGTGGGGGTGGACACCTTGCCACCCTGTTCCGCCCCCGGTGGTCATAGCGCCTCCGGTCGCTAACGGGCCGCAAAGTTTTCGGCGATACGTAATTAAGCGGGCACGACCTTGTTCGATTTGGTCCTGTTGCATCGCCAACATAGGGCTTGCAGGTTCTCCGGCGTTGACAACCCGCCCTTCGAGACAGGAACTATGTGATCCACCTCGAGAAGAAGATGGGGCTCCGCAGCAAGCGAAACTGAGCAGTATCGGCAGGTGTGGAGGTCTCTCGTCTTGATGAACTCGCGGAGCTTCGCAGTCATAAGGGCTCGCTGTCCGGCCGCACTTTGGCTAAACCGGATCTTCTGGGAAAGCATCTCGACGAGTGAGTCAATGGTCCTGGTATTCAGGGTGATGTTCGTTCTCTGCGAGCTGTTCCCGCCAGCGCTTACGTATTCGAAGGCATATTCAGGATAGGGAACACTGATTGGCGAGAGCTCGACTCCGGCGTGCTCCATGAACTCGTCAGCGTAGTGCTCCAGGATGAAGGCAGGAGGATTGAACGACGCAGTAATACTCGACTCGCGTCGGCGCAAATTGTCGACCGCGTCTTCGAGTCGGGCGACTTCCTCTCCCAGACGTTCCACGTCAGAGAGACTTGCCTCGTCCGCCTTGATGTTGAAGTACTTCATCAGATACTTGATGGGATCGGAGCTAGCATTGCGGACAACTTGAAGCGAGCAGTTATGCACATTCCGTGCCTGGTAGTTGGCTACATTTCGGTCGCGGCGGTAGTTATGACTGCTCGTATTATCGAACGAGGCCAAGTGCGCGTGAGCGCCCGTGGCCGCTGTGCCAAGCTTAAACATCCCGCGGCCACGAATCTCAGAGGTGTACTCAGCTATCTCGTTGTGTTCATCGACGACCGAGGTGATCGCAGCCTTCTTCGCCAAAAAGTCTTCGCTCGCAAAGTAGCGATTCTTACGATAGTCCCGGATCAGCCGAGGCAGCTTCGCTGCCAATAGAGCAATCAGCACAATTGGCAGGACGATATACCAATAGGAAGCCAGGAGAGCTAGCACGACGATCACGATTCCAACTGCTACAGCTACATAAGGCAACAGTGTTTCTCCCTCGAAATTATTCAAATGCAAGGATAGCGCTCGACACACTCTTGTACAGACTTTGGTCGCAGAATTCCGACCCCTCGCTTGGTGCGAAGGACGATCCTCAAACGGGGTAACAGGGGGCTGCTCTGGACCGGGACTGCAGGGCCATCATCAGACCTGCAAGCGCCTGCAAGAATGTCTACTCGTCCGTCCCTCGGAACAGCGTCCTCCCGCGGGATGATGGCGCTCGGGGGAGTAAGGCAGCACCGCGGCGCGTGCCATCCTTGGGGTATGGCGCGAACTTGGTTGTCGGTGACGGTGGAGTTGCTCGGTGGTCGTGGTGAGGAGTTGTGGCCGTGGCCCGGGCGTATCTTCGCTGTGGGACCGTCGCATACCTTCGCGGATCTTGCCGGTGCCATCAATGATGCCTTCGCTCGGTGGGACCGCTCGCACTTGTCAGTGTTCACTCTGGCCGACGGCCGGGTGATCACTGACGAGGACACGGGCGCCGAATGGGCCTCGTCGATCCGTGGGCCGATATTCGCACCAATCGATATTACGGCCGCTAAGGTTGCCCGGACGGTGGGGCTGGGGGCTGAGTTTCAGTTCACGTTCGATCTCGGTGACGCCTGGATGCACCGGTGTGTGGTCGGGGAGGTGAAGGTCGACCCGCTGGAGGTATTGGGCATCTGTCCTGATGTCCCATTGCCGTATTGGGGCTGGGGCGGCATCCCGGATCAGTACGGGCGCCGGTGGGCTTCCGACGACGGGGAGGGCCATGCCCCAGGGAAACCGGTGGAACGGCACCCGATGCTGCTGCATTCATGGCCCGCAGAGGTGCGGTTGCCCGGGCTCGACCTGTCCGAGCTGCGTGGGGCCATCGCGGCAGCAGACGCTGCTCGCTTCCTCGAGGCGGTGACGGGACACGTCATTGACGATGCCCTGCAACAGGTGGGGGCCGGCATGCCGATGGCGCTGAAGCAGCGACGCCGGGAGGCTGAGCCGGTGGCGCTGTCGGTCATCAACCGGCTGACCTCGCGCGACAGCCCTGGTGACCGGCTGCTCGCCGAGGACCTGCTGGCCGGCCTGCGCCGCGAGCCGCTGTCAGGCAGCGTGGTGCCGGTAGACCTGGAGATGCTCAGCACGGTGCTGGAAGGGGATCCCGGACTGTCGACCGGTGGCTATCTCGACCTGCGCACCGGGCAGGTGTACGACGAGAGCGCCACTGACCCGATGATCGTCGGGGAGGACGCCGCCATCGACGTCGAAGAGGACCCGGCCCGATGGCTTCGACTCAACTGCACCGGTTCGCAGGATGGCTGGCGCGATATGGCGGACTTCGCCGAGCGGCAACACGATGAGGCCCTCCGAGGCCGGCTGGGGAGGGCGATCGAAGGCAAGGGTGCTTTCGCCCGGTTCCGCGACCTCGTCCACGGCGAGAACCTCAGCGACCAGTGGTACGCCTTCTCCACCGACCGCCAACTAGGCCGCGCCCGCGAGTTCCTCGCCGACAATGGCATCCGAGTGGGCTGAGGAGCCGGGCCTGGTCGGCACCTGGCACAAGACCGCCCGCACCGAACCGGACCGAAGATTGCACCTGTGACGGTGATAGCGGCGGGGGAGTGCCCCATCAGGGTCCTGTTGGTTCCAAGGAAGGGGCACATCACCGAACGCGACTGGCCGGGCGCCATTGATGTTCGGGGTTGGGTTATTGCTTGTCGGCCCAGCGTTCGTGGGCGGACTGCCGGCTGATTCCGACGGCGCGGCCGATATCACTCCAGGACGCTCCGGCGGCTTTGGCCGCTGCGACGGTTTTGTCGAGGCGTTGCCCGGCCTGGGTGTATTCGCGCGCAGCGGCTTTCACGCCGGCCACTGCTTCCAGGGGTGCGAGGTGGGTTTTCCATTCGTCGTGGATGGCGTCTTCGACTTGGGTGGAAGCGTCTGCGAATTCGGTGGGGGCGAGGTATTCCCGGCGGCGGCTGAAGTCCGCGGCAGTCGGAGAGGACACCCGTTCCCACAGTTCGCCGCGCCAGCCGCATGTACAGGCTCCGCGCCAGCCGCTGATCTCTTTGTCCGGCACTATTTCGTAGTCGGGCAGCGTTGTGTCCGCTTTGTAACGGCCGGTGAGGCCCTCCACGAGCATTCCTTCGCTGGTGGAGGAGGCCGCGGTCCGGCCGTCCGGAGCGACGGGGGCGGCCCACCCCTCGTGTTCGTTGTCGTTCGAAACCCATCCCATGGTGCACGCCTTCCCGTCAGGTAATCCTGACGGACAGTATGTCAGGGACCCCTGATAAGAGCCATATGTTTGGGCGTTCCGGCAGCGCAAAACTTCGGATGTGGTCGAGTGCCCTGATGGATAACAGCTACGTCAATGGCGGTGGCGTGTGGTTCGCCATCACTCTGATCAAGCCGGAAGACCGAACAGAAGAATTGAACCGGCTGGCACGGTTCTTCGCCGCAATGTACGGGCACCTTCAGTGTCGTGAAGCTTCGTACCTGGTGGACATGTTTTTGATTCGGATGCCGGCTAGTGCGGCTACGCTGATCGCCGTACAAACAAAGAAGACCAGAACCAGTATTGGCCTAAGCATGGGCGGAAGATACCCACCGTCCCACGAGAAGATCATTGAGATGGCGAGCCCTGTCATTGACATGCCGAGGGCCCACCGTAGGCGCCGGGATAGCCGGGACGTCTGAGGGTCCGTGAGCTGGGTTGGCATAGGCGTCATTTCCCAGTGGGCGCGGTGCGTTTGCGGAAGGTGCCGGCGATGGAGAGTTTGCTGGAGTATTGGATGGATCCGTAGCGGAAGAGGTGGACGGCGAGTCGGAGGATGAGGAGTCCGACGATGAAGAGTTCGGCGATGATGATGCCGGATTCGAGCGGGGACAGGGTGCCGAAGGCGTTGCGGAGCAGCGCGGTGACGGGTGCGGACAGCGGGAAGTACGTGAAGATCTGCACGATGGGGGCGCGGGGGTCGGAGATGATCAGGCTGATCGCGTAGAAGGGTACAAAGATCAGGGCCATGAGGGGTCCGAAGATGGTGCCGGCGTCTTTGGCGGTGGGCATGATCGCGCCGATCGCGACGAGGACGCCGGTGAAGACGGTGAACCCGCCCAGGAGCAGCAGCGCCCCGACGATCATGGTGGCGGGTTCGAAGGTAATGGTCGAGAGGTCCAGATCGGGGATGGCAAGTTTGTCGCGGAAGAAGATGTAGGCGACGGCGATGGGGGTGAGGAAGACCAGGATCTGGACGAGGCCGACCATGAACAGGGCGATGACTTTGCCGGTGATCAGGGTGGTCGGGTTCAGGGTGGTGAGGATCATTTCGGTGACCCTGTTTTCTTTCTCTTCCAGGGTGGAGTTGAGCATCTGGTTCGAGAGCAGGATGAGGGAGATGTAGAAGATGAGCAGGAACATCAGGGGCGGGATGGCGGCGCCGAACCCGCTGGTGGCCTGGCCGTCTTTGAAGGTTTGGGATTCGGTTTTCACGTCGCCGCTGGCTGCCGCGGTCAGTTGCGGGTTGCCGACGGCGCCTTGGGCTGAGGCGGTGAGGAGCTGTTTGGCGACGGCGTCGTATTTGCCGTTTTCGAAGATGCCTTGGTCTGTTCCATAGACCTTGACCGGCTGGGTGGCGGGTTCGGCGGGGTAGGCGAAGTGCGCGTCCGTTACCCCGGTTTTGACGTCCTGGATGGCCTGGTCCGGGTCGGTGGCAAGTTTGCCGCCCATGGCGGTGGCGATGTCCGGGGTGATGAGTCCGGAGTCGTCGGTGTAGGTGAAGGACACTGTGGCGGTTTTTTGGGCGTCGGCGCTGGCTGCGGTGGAGGAGTTGCTGAGGTAGATGAGGGCGAACACGATCGCCATGACTACCGGGATGGACAGGGTCGCGATCCAGAAGCCGCGCTTTTTCATGGTGCGGCCGAATTCGAAGTCCACGACGGTGCGGAGGTTGTGCCGGGCGAAGGGGCGCTTGGGCGGGACCGGCGGGGTGGCCGGTGCCGGGGCGGGGGACCCGGTGGGGAGCTGGGTGGTTGTTTGCTGTGTCATCGGGTTCCTAGACCTCTGCCATTTCGTGGTTCTCGCCGTAGACCTTGATGAAGACTTCTTCCAGGGATGTCCTGGCGGTGGTGAACGCCTTCACGGCGACGCCGTGGTCGAGGAGTTCGCGCAGGACGGCGGTTTCGTTCCCGCCGGGGCGGGGGGAGAGCTCGGCGTCGGTCCCGGTGTAGCTGATGATGTCGTAGAGGTTCGAGGGGGGCAGGGCGCCGTCGTAGGTGAGCCGGTAGCGGGTGCCGCCGAATTGTTCCTGGACTTCGGCGACGGTGCCGTAGGCGCGGGAGGTGCCGTCTTTGAGGAGGATGACCCGGTCGCAGAGGCGTTCGACTTCTTCCATCTGGTGGGTGACCATGATGACGGTCGCGCCGGCGGTTTTTTGTTCCTCGATGATGTCCATGAGCAGGCGGCGGTTGACCGGGTCGAAGCCCTTGGTCGGTTCGTCGAGGATCAGCAGTTCGGGGTCGTTCATGATGGTCACGCCGAGCTGGATCTTTTGCTGTTGCCCGCCGGAGAGCTTATCGAGCCGCATGGCCGCTTTATCGGCCAAGTCGACGCGTTCCAGGTACTTCTGCGACCAGGTCCTGGCGTGGTGTTTGTCCAGGCCTTTGAGCCGGCCGAAGTAGACCATGACGTCCAGGACGGACTCTTTTTTGTATAGGCCGCGCTCTTCGGGGAGGTACCCGAGCCGGGCGCCGTCCTGGGGTGCGAAGGGTTTGCCGCCGATGTGGAGGGTCCCGGCGGTCGGCTGGTAGATCCCCAGCAGCGCCCGGAGGGTGGTGGTCTTTCCGGAGCCGTTGCTGCCGAGGAACCCGAAGGTTTCGCCGGCCCGGACATCGAAGGAGAGGTCCTTGATGACCGTCGTATCCCCGAAATCCATTCGGAAGTCTTTGATGTGTACAAGCGGCTCCGCGGCCGCGCCCCCCAGCGTCATGACCACCAGCCTAACTGCAGGTGGGTTCCGCCGTTCTCAAGGACATGCTGGGCGAAGGGCAGCCCGGGCTGACGGGGGAGTCAGGGGTGGTTTTCCGGGTTGCCCGGTTCCAGCGGTTGGGTTGTCTTGAGCTCCCGAACGTGGAGGCGAAGAAAGATGATGACGAGTACCAGCACGTAGATCACCATTCCGGCGATTGCGGCCATCACTACGAAGTACAGAATGCCCAGAATTCCAAACATGATTCGCCTGATCTCGTGTGCCGTCGGTCCCGGCGCAAGGCTCAGAGACTAGCACCGTGCCAGAGGCGCTCCTCTGTCATATTTGTCCCGGCGAGGCGGTGGTTGTTGTTCGGGTTAGCCTTCGCAGTCGACGCAGTAGTTGTGTCCGTCTTTCGTTCGCGCGATTTGGGAGTTATGGCGGACGAGGAAGCAGGAGTAGCAGGTGAACTCGTCGTCCGCCTGGGGGATGACCTGGATGATGAGTTCTTCGTTGGAGAGGTCGGCGCCGGGGAGTTCGACGCCGTCGACGGTGTCTGCTTCGTCGCGTTCGAGGACGACGCTGCGGGCGTCGGGGGAGTTGGCCTCTTTGAGGGCTTCGATGGAGGCGTTGCGGGATTCGGCGACGTCGGGTTTCACTTCGTCGTAGTCGGCTGCCATGGTGCTGGGTTCTCTTTTCCTTTGGTGGGGTGCTCGGGTCTGGACCCTACCCGACATTGGGCTCACGGTCTCCGGGACGTGCCGACGCACACGGGGCAGGGGCGGAACCCGAGAAGGCGCGATGCCTGGGTAGAGGGGGACCGGTTTTGCGGTCCCCGGCCGGGTCTTATTCTGTGCCACGGCGGTGGGAGGCTGTGCACGATCGCCGGTCCCGGTGGCGACGTGCCTGCCCGTGGTGACCTGGCGGCGGTGTGCAGCCGGTCAGATGGGTCCCGTCGTCCACGTGAGTGCGGGAAAAGCCCGAAGGAAATTGCTTTTGCCGTGCCCAGGTGGGCGAGGGGAAACCTACTCAGCCGCGGACGCCCCATTGGTGGAAGACCGGGAACCCTCGGTTGCAGATGGAGTGGTTGCCGGTTTGCGGCGGCGGGCCGCGGCGCCGGACTCGAACCCGAGTTTCTTGAGCTCTTCGGGGCTCCATCCGTCCTTGGTGGCGCGGACGTAGGCGCGCTTGTCCTCGCGTTCGGCCTCGGCCAGTTGCTCGCGCAGATCGGTGATCCGCTGCCGGGTCCTGACCAGGGCGGTGACGGACTCGATGCGGGTGTCGAGGAGGGCGCGGGCCTGGTTTCGTGTCTGTTCAATATCGATCGCTGGCATGCATCCACCCTAGCCATGCGGCACCACGGTTTTCGTGCATCGACGCGCAGCGTCGGGCCGGGCATTTCACAAGCACCCGACAAACCCGGCGAGAATCGATCCACGAAATTGGACGGAGCAAGCTGGTAACTTAGCCGGGCTAAGTTCGTGTCGCTCCACGGATCGCCATCCGGTTCGCGGCAGACTGAAGTCTGATCCCGGAGTTCCCGGGTCGCTGCGCTGGCAAGGAACGAAGGGCGGGAAATATGAGTGAAGGCAATGGCTTCGCCGGTTGGAAGTCCCGCCGCCGCCGGGCGAATGTTGACGGCGGCCGTATGCACCGCCACGAGGTCAAGGTCAGCCCCGAAGAGGAAGCCCAACTCCTCGCCCTGGCGGAGAAGCACCGGGTGACTATTCCGCGGCTTTTGATCGAAGCGGCGCTCAGCGAGGGGACAGAGAATCCGTCGGAGCGGCGGGATCAGTTCATGCAGCTTTCCACCCTGCAGCGTCTTGTCGGGACCGTGGCGAACAACATCAACCAGATTGCACGGCATGCGAATGCGACGGGGGAAGTGCCGGCAGAAGCTGCTGCCTCGATAGCCCACGCACGGGCTGTCATCATCCGGATTGACCGGCAGCTCGCCGACATGGCCGGGCGGTAATCTCTCCGTGATTCCGAACATTACCCAGGGCGACCGCATGGCGGGTCTGATGATCTACCTCGCGGGACCGGGGCGGGCAAACGAACATGAAGAACCGCACCTCGTTGCGGGCGATTCGGCGCTTATAGCCTGGCATGATGACAACGAGCTGAACCGCGATGCTGCCCTGGATATTGCCAACGCACTCGACCGGGCCAAGCAGTTTTACAAGACCGAGGTCGACGGCGGCCACGTCTTCCACTGCTCCCTGAGTCTGGCCGCAGAAGAAGGCCAGCTCACCGACGAGCAGTGGGGCGCCATCGCGAACGACTTCATGAAGGAAATGGACTTCACCGAGGACGGCGGCAAAGCCCCCGCCCGGTGGGTCGCCGTCCGCCACGGACTGAGCAAGAACGGCAACGACCACATCCACATCGTGGCGTCCATGGTCCGGGACGACGGCACCAAATGGAACAGCTGGAAGAGCAAGTACAAGTCCCAACAGGCGGCCCGGGCACTGGAGAAGAAGTACGGACTGAACGCTGTCGGGACCCTGCGTGCCGAGCGCGGATTCACCCCGGCTGAACAGTCCAAAGCCATCCGCGAGGGACTGCCGGAAGTCGAGCGCCACAGCCTCGCCCGCAAGGTGCGCATCTGCGCCGGCGCATCGACAGATGAGGCAGAGTTTGTCCGCCGGGCACGCCAGGAAGGAATGCTCGTGCGTCCCCGCTACGCGGCCGGGCGTACCGACGTCGTGACCGGCTACTCCGTGGCCGAACGCCCCCGCAAGGGAGAACGCGCCGTGTGGTTCGGCGGCAACTCGTTAGGACGTGACCTGTCGTTGCCCAAGCTCCGGGCCGAATGGGAAAGCACCCCTGAGTCAGCGGAGAGCGCTGTCGCGGAATGGAACGCCGCGGCGCGCAACCGCCGGCCGGTCAGCCCCGGCCGGGAGACGCTGCAACCATCTGCTGAGCTGTGGAAAAAGTACGCCAACGACGTCAGTTCCCTCCGGGAGAAACTGGCCACCACCGGCCACGATGATCACGCCGCCTGGGCGCAGGCAGCCCGTGAGACTTCCGCGGCGTTCGGTGCATGGTCCAAGCGGATCGAACCGACACCGGGACCGCTCGCAGACGCCGCCCGAGAACTCGCCAAGTCCGCCCAGCTGCGCCGGTACCCGGCACGCCCGACAGTGTCCCTGCCGTCCGCACGCGGGGCCACCATGATCCTCCTGGCCGCGACCTCCAAGAGTGACCGCGCCGCCTATGCCCTCATGTTCCGGCAGCTCGCCCAGACAGCAAGAGCCATCCATGACATGCACAAAGCCACCGACGATCTGCGCCGGATCCGGGGACTCTCCACAGCCGTCCGGGCTGCCAGCAAGATTGTCGAAGCCAGCGCCACCGCACAGACACTCAAGGCACAGCCGACGTCCATGGAGACGCTGCGCCAACAGCACCCGGAAGCGTCCGAGGAAGCCCTCAAATCAAGGCTCCTGGTCGAACGTTCACGAGGCGGCTCACTGCTGCCTCCCGTTCTGACCCGACCGGATGCGGCGCAGCTGCAGGGTGCGCAGTCACGGACCGAAGAGACCCGCGGTCAGAACAATCCAGGCATCGAGCGATAGGGGAAGAGCATGAGCGAAGCAGACGGAATGGAAGACGCAGTGGAGACGGCGATGCGTACCGGGCTGATGGTTGCCGGCCGCATCGGCGAGCAGCTTGCCAGAATGCGCGAACAGGAACAGCGCACCATCGCGGCAGCAGAGGAACAACGGGCCCGGGAGCTGCAGGAACGTTTCGACGCCCAGCGCGCTGCCGCCCGGGCCCAGCTGGCGCCGGTCTCCCGCGAGGACTGGTGGGACAAAGCTAGCCCCGAAATGATCGAACGGGTGCACGAGACGGCCACCGCGTGGAAGGCCTACCCCGAAGCTGCGCAGGCGGCCGAGAAAATTAGCGAACAAGTCCAGAGCCGTTACGGCATCGACGTGAACAACACCGGTGCGGACGAGGCCTCCGTATCCGAAGCCCTAGCCCGGGCACAGCAAGCCCGCCTTGAGGTCGAAAGTGAACGCATCAAAGAATCGGCCGCGCGCACCGATGAGGTCGTGGCCGGCGCAGCAATTGCCGGCGCCAACCGACAAGACCGGGCAGACAGAAACGAGCCGGCTTGGGATACTGCCGAACGGCGCCGGCAGCTGTCCGAAAGCCTTGAGGGCAAGGGCGACCGCGAAGCCGTAAACTCCCGCCTCCTGGCTGACAAGCACCAGGGTACCCATCCCGCAGGCGCTGTCGCGCAGAAACCCTCAGGAGCCACCACATCGAGGATGGCTGTAAAGAGCGGCCAAGACCGCACCTTGCAACGGGGTGGACTTGAGCGTTGAGAACCAACACCACCTATGAAGCCGGCTAGCCCGGAGATAGGCCACTAGTGCCTCCTCGCGCACGGCCTGCGCTGACATGGCGGGCAGATGATCAGGGTTGCTCTGGTGCGCGTCGGGGACCCGGCAGCTGCACTATTGCTTGGTAAGACATCCGATGTATGGCGATACCATCATTTCTATGGCAGTAACGGATGAAGCAATCGGGAAAATCAAGGGCATGCTCCTGCGGGGTGAACTGAGCGCGGGGGACAGGCTGCCGCCGGAGAAGGAACTGAGCGAGCGACTCGGCCTCTCACGAAGTTCCCTCCGGGAGGCCGTCAAGGCACTGGAGCTAATCAGGGTTTTGGACGTCAAGCGCGGGGACGGCACTTACGTCACCAGCCTGGACGCGCGATTGCTGAATGAGGCCCTCGCATTTGTTGTGGACCTCCACCGGGACAAGTCCGTCCTGGAGCTCTTCGAGGTCAGACGCATTCTCGAGCCCGCAGCGGCAAGAATGGCGGCTGGTGCAATCGCGGCCGAGGATCTGCTGGCACTTGACGCAACTTGCGACGGCATCAATGAAAACACAGAGGTGGAGGACCTCGTGGCCCATGACCTCGAGTTCCATCGGATTATCAACAGGGCTGCCGGTAACGCGTACTTGGAAGGCCTGCTGGATGCCCTTTCCGGCAGTACCGTGCGGGCCCGCATTTGGCGTGGTCTCACGCAGGATCGGGCTGTTGAGCGCACGCTTACGGAACACAGGGCGATCGTTGAAGCCCTCAAAGGCGGCGACGGTGAATTGGCCCAAGCACTGGTGTTGGTCCACATTAGCGGAGTGGAGAGCTGGCTCAGGCAGGCTCTGTAGAGGACTGCTTGCCTCTGGTGCGCGGGGCAGCCCGATTACCATCCCGCCAGCAACGAGCTAAACCATTGGTACGCTCTCCGCCGCGACCGCAGTGCCGTGGGAGCGGTTCCTCTCGTCGGGCGCGTTGTCGTACTGAAGCTGGTCGCGTGGGCCGGCTACGTCGGAGCACACTGCGCCGGTCCATGCCGGCCCGTTGGGAAAGCTGTAGGTCGTCAGCGACTGCCTGTGCATCTCTGTGCCGGCGCCCGGTTCTGAGGGCGGCCAATAGCAGCCGCCACGGACGTCGACGGGGGAGATGAAGTGCTCATGTAGGTGGTCAACGAATTCGATCGTGCGACCGTCCTTGTCGGCCGAAACGGCGATGTAGTCGAACATCGACAAATGCTGCACTGCTTCACAAAGGCCAACACCGCCGGCATGCGGACATACGCGGACGCCGAACTTGGCAGCGAGCAGGAGGATGGCGATGTTCTCGTTCACCCCTCCTACCCGGGTGGCATCGATCTGAAGTATTTCGAGGGACTTTGCCTGCAGTAGTTGCTTGAACATCACACGGTTGTGGACGTGCTCTCCGGTCGCTACGGGTATGGGGGCGACGCCCTTGGCGATGGCGGCGTGTCCCAGGATGTCATCCGGGCTCGTGGGTTCTTCGATCCAGGCTATGTCGTACGGGGCGAGATGCCGTACCCATTCGATGGCCTCCTTTACTTCCCATCGCTGGTTGGCATCGATGGCGATGCTAATGTCGGGCCCGACCGCCGCTCGGGCCACTTGAACGCGACGGATGTCGTCAGATAGCGAATTTCCCACCTTCAGCTTGATCTGTTTGAACCCGTCAGTAACGGCCTCGCGTGCGAGGCGGGCAAGCTTCTCGTCGCTGTACCCCAGCCACCCGGGGGTGGTGGTGTAGCCGTCGTATCCCTCCCGGAGGAGCCGGGCGCGTCGTGCAGCCCGTCCGGGCTCCGCGCGGCGGAGGATTTCCAATGCTTCTTGGGGGGTGAGGGCATCAGTGAGGTAGCGGAAGTCCACCAAAGCCACGATTTCTTCGGGGCTCAGTCCAGCCAACATTTCCCACAGGGGGAGACCCGCAAGCTTGGCTTTCAAGTCCCACAGGGCGTTGATCACAGCACCTATCGCCATGTGCATAACGCCCTTTTCCGGGCCGAGCCAGCGCAGCTGGGAGTCGTGGACCAGCAGCTTCCACGTCGCTCCCATGTCCGCCAGCAGCTCGCCAACGTCCCGTCCGAGGATTTGGGGACGCAGTGCGGCGATCGCGGAAGCTTCGACCTCATTCCCCCGCCCAATGGTGAAGACAAAGCCGTGGCCCTCCAGCCCATCATCCGCATTGGTGCCGATGATCAGGTAGGCGGCCGAGTAATCCGGATCTGCATTCATCGCATCTGAGCCGTCCAGGTCCCGGGAGGTCGGGAACCGAATGTCGAGGACTTCCAGCGAGGTAACGATGCTCAAGATGCTCCTAGTGTGCGGCAGCGGTGTGTGGCGGCCGGGGCGCGGCGCCAAACACGGGGAGGTAGGGGGATTATCAGACCAAAGCTAAACATCGGATGTTTAGGCTTGTCAAGGTCGATAAATTTTGTATTATTGGGATAATCGCCTTCAAAGCTCGGATGTTATTCCGGTCCATGTGCAACTTTCAGAGGAAATTATGAACATCAGATTGATCCGAATCGGGGAACGCGGCAACGAGGAACCGGCGGTGATCATGGTGGACGGAAGCGATGATGGGAAGTACTTCAGCCTCGCTTCCCTGACTCCCGATATAGATGGGCCCTTCCTTGCGGCTGACGGCATTGCGCGAACACGGCAGGCCTTGGCGGCAGGGGAATTGCCCGAGATATTGGTCTCGGGTGCTCGAGTGGGATCACCCATCACCCGTCCCGGGTCGATCGTTTGCATCGGTATGAATTACGCCGCCCACGCCGCTGAATCAGGCTCAGCACCGCCTGAGACGCCGGTGGTTTTCCTCAAGCCGGCCAATACTGCGTGTGGACCGTTCGACGCCGCTCCCATCCCGCCGTCGGCGGAAAAATACGATTGGGAAGTCGAGCTCGGAGTGGTCATCGGACGTGAAGCCAGCTATTTGTCGGACCCCGAGGAGGCGTCGAGCTGCATCGCGGGATACCTCGTCGCGAATGATCTCTCCGAACGCGAATACCAGCTGCCAGGTGACGCCGGCCAGTGGACAAAGGGCAAGTCCCTCCCTGCTTCCACGCCCCTGGGCCCGTGGCTGGTTCCCGCGGACCAGGTCGACCCAGGACGGTTGAGGTTACGGTCCCTCGTCAACGGAGAAATACGGCAGGACTCCTCGACAGCTGATCTGCTTTTTGACGTCCCGACCCTGGTCCACCACGTCAGCCAATACATGCTCCTGGAACCCGGCGACGTCATCCTTACCGGGACTCCTGAGGGAGTGGCACTGTCCGGACGGTTCCCGTATCTCCAGCCGGGAGACGAGGTGGAACTCCATATTGAAGGCCTCGGTCGCCAACGCCAGCAGTTCTATCGTGAAGGCGTAACCCAGTGACGGCCTCCGTAGAGGGTTCTTTGAACAGAGAGTTCGAGGGGCTGGTTGCTTTGGTGACCGGCGGAGCGTCAGGGATCGGAGCAGCGATTGCAGATAAGCTCACCGAGTGCGGCGCGAGGGTGGCAGTCCTCGATCTAATCCCGGATGGTTCACCCCACTTCGGAGTCGAATGCAACGTGGGGGTAGACGCTTCGGTGCAGGCCGCCGTCGCCAGCGTCACAAGGCGTTTCGGCAGGCTCGACATCGTGGTCAATAACGCAGGGATCGGGGCAACTGGCGACATCGCCGCCAATGACGATGACGAATGGGCTCGCGTGCTGGACGTCAACGTTGTCGGAATAGCCCGAGTGGTGCGGGCTGCCCTCCCGTCGTTACGCCAATCGCCCGCGGCCGCGATCGTAAACATCTGTTCTATTGCTGCCACAGCTGGACTCCCCAACCGTGCACTGTATTCAGCTTCCAAGGGCGCCGTGCTTTCTCTGACCCTCGCCATGGCGGCTGACCATGTGCGTGAAGGCATACGCGTGAACTGCGTGAACCCCGGAACAGTAAACACGCCATGGGTGTCCCGATTGCTCAGCCAAGCGCAGGACCCGGAAGCGGACCGTGCTGCACTCCAGGCCCGTCAACCCCATGGAAGGCTCGTAGAGGCCGGGGAAGTGGCGGAGGCAGTGGCGTATCTGGCGAGCCCGAGATCAGGGTCGACCTCGGGAACCGCGCTGGCTGTCGACGGCGGCATGCAGGGACTGCGCCTAGGTCCCATCAAGTAATCTCCCCGACCCGGAGTCCCGGCGGCATGCGTGGTGTCCGGGGCCAGGCAGTTAGGGCCATATCCGGCCGGAGCGGAATCCGCGAAACACTGCACCGGCGAAACGCGGGAAGCGACGGGGCTGACCGGCCGGCCCGCTGGTCAGCCCCGGTAAGTTTACGGCTTCGGCGTTGGTGCTCAGCTGGTCAGGGAGTCTCTGTGCGCACGAGCCCCTCGGACGCCAGTTCCTCCCAGAGTGCTTCGGGGATCCGCGTCTCGAAGAGCGCGACGTTGCGGGAGACCTGTTCAGCGGAGCGTGCCCCGACGCAGACGGTCGAGACCGCCGGGTGACGAATGGGATAGTGGACCGCGGCCGCGGGTAATGCTACTGCGTGCCGTTCGCAGACATCGGCGATGGCGTTCACCCGCGACAGTACATGGGCCGGGGCGGGCCCGTAATTGTAGGTTGCCTGGGTGGAGGGCCGGTTCCGGGCAAGAATGCCCGAGTTGAACACCGCGGCTGCGACGATCGACACTCCACGTTCGGTAGCGGCCGGAATGAGGTCGTCGAGCGCGCCCTGGTCGAGAAGACTGTAGCGGCCTGCGCACATCACGACGTCCAGGTCAGTCTCCCGTACAAAATCGGCAAGCATCCGGGACTGGTTCATACCCGCGCCGTAGGACCTGATGATGCCTTGTGAGCGGAGTTCTTCTAGTGCGGGAAAAGCCCCTTCCAAAGCGTCGCGGTAGTAGTCGTCAGGGTCGTGGACAAATACGACGTCGATGTAGTCCACACCTAGCCGAACCAGACTCTGCTCGATGCTCCGCAGAACCCCGTCGCGGCTATAGTCCATCCGACGGGTCAGCGGTGAGCGCACCGCGAACCCTTCGGGGTCTTCTTTGACCCCTTCCGGGTTATCCACCAGCAGGCGTCCGACCTTCGTGGAGAGAACATAGTCCCCACGGGGGCGGCCATCCAGAGCTGCGCCAAGGCGCTGCTCTCCGAGCCCTAGCCCGTAGTGGGGGGCAACGTCGAAATAGCGGATTCCCGCATCCCAGGCGGTGTCGACCGCTGCATGTGCATCTGTCTCGGTGATCTGACGCCCGAGGTTGGCGATCGGGGCAGCTCCGAAGGAACAGGGCCCGACGCGCAGACCTCGGTTGCCGAGTGGCCGGCCGGCAGTCAGGGCACGCCGGATGTTTTCCCCTGTGCCAGGTGTCGGGTGTTCTGCTTGGGACGTCATTGGAGTTCCTTCGGGGGCTGGTTGATCTGCAGACCGGCGGAGCGCCTGTCCGGCATTTGGTCTAATTGGGGCAGGTGGTAGACGCGGCCGGCAGTACCTCCGAAGAACGCGTCGTGCTCGGCTGTTGACAATGTGGCTGCCGCAGCGGAGGCAAGGTCGTATACATCGGTGTAGCTCGCTGCGAGCAGGCACACGGGCCAGTCCGAGCCGAACAGAGAACGCTCTGCACCAAAGGAGGAAAACACCTCTTTGGCATAATCGGGCAGGCTCTGTGAACGCCACCGACCGTGGGAGGCTTCCGTGACGAGTCCTGAGACTTTGCAGCTGACTTGCTCATGGGCTGCCAGGCGGTTCACCCACTCTCGCCACTGGTCCCACTCGCCCGAGGAAATCGACGGTTTGCCAGCATGGTCCAATACCAGGGCAAGGTCAGGGATGAGTTCGGCCAGCCGGATAGCTGCATCGGCTTCGCGGCGGCGGATGAGCAAATCAAAGACGAGACCGGCATCGCGCACCGCGGACAGGCCGCCAAGTACGTCGTCGCGCAACAGCCACCAGGGGTCTGGTTCGTCGTGCGTCTGATGGCGGATGCCCACCAGCCGCCCGGGCAATTCCATCAGCTCCGAGAGCTGATCCGCTACGTCCGGGGCAGATAGATCTACCCACCCCACAACACCGGCGACGGGATTCTGCCTGGAACTGACGCCCAGAAGGTCCCGGGTTTCCTCCATCTCGGACGTGGCCTGCACCGCTATTGTTGCCGCGACCGGAGTGGGCGCCGCCGCCTGCTGGAGATCGTCGACGTCGAACCTCCTGCTGATTTCGGCGACGCTGTCGTCCATCCACTCGTAACTGCGCACGGCTGGATCCCACAGATGATGGTGGGCATCGACTACGGCAGGGCCATTCAATGGTTCGGCGGTCATTGACAAGTTCTCATTCGAACTCCAGTGTTCGGGAAGGCTTTAAAGTTCTGCCGGGCGTATCGGTAGCTCCCAGACCAGCGGCAATCCGCTGTCCGAGTCTGTATAGCTCTCTTGTGCCTGAAGCAGCTCCGCTATCTGTTCCTGCCAGGCAACGTCGGCAGGTTCAGCGGCCAAGGCTGCTTTCATCATCGCGAAATCATCCACTTCGACCCAATGGAATAGGTCGAGCCCGTCCCGCCAAATCCGCCAGCTCTTGACGCCGGCGCGGCGTAGAGCCGAATCAAGTTCTGTCGGGATGACCGCGTGCACGGCTTCGTATTCGTCAATGCGTCCCTCTTTCAGGCGGGTATGCAGTGCAATCACCTCCACAGCTGACTCCAACTGCGCGAGTGGCACATCGATGCGTGGAAACTTATGCGTGTTTTGGACAGTCCAACGCCTGTCGTTCCGGGATTGGCGTGCAGCGCAGACACGACCGTGTGGGAACCAGCTGAATGCGAGAGGGGATCGTCGTGTTTTTCCAGGGGGCGCTGAGGACCCGGCCTCGCCACGCATGGCTTGCCCACGCCCGCTTCCCGGATAAATCGAGGACATGTCAGATTCGTTGAAATCATAGAACCCTCCTGTTATCGACAGCGTCCCGATCCCAATCGATGCCGAGCCCTGGGGTCTGGGGGGCAAGGGCATGGCCGTTTTCGATGGTCATCTCCCCGTGTGTGACTGCCCGCAGCTGGGGTATGTGCTCTACATACCGCCCGTTTGGGACGGCGGCAACCAGACTTACGTGGAGTTCCATGAGGAAGTGGGGACAAATGGACACGTTGAACGCCTCCGCCAGGTGCGCGACTTTGAGCCAAGGCGTGATACCCCCCACTCTCGCTACGTCGACCTGCACGATGCCAGCCGCTCCGCGCTCCAGATAGTCCCGAAACTGCCCGACGGAGTAGAGGGACTCCCCGACAGCGATGGGAATACTTGTCGACGCGGCCAGCCGTACATGGCCGGCTACATCGTCGGCGGGCAGTGGTTCCTCCAACCAGAACAGATCAACATCCTCGAAGGCGTGCGCGCGACGAATCGCTTCAGCAGCAGTCATCGATTGGTTGGCGTCAACCATGATGTCCATGCGGTCACCGACGGCGTCACGTACGGCGAGCAAGCGTTCTTTGTCTTCGCGGGCATTGGGTTTTCCTACCTTGAGCTTGAGCCCTCCCCATCCGGCGTCCCGGGAAGCGAGGGCTCCCCGGACAAGTTCATCGGTCGTCAGGTGCAGCCAGCCGCCTTCTGTGTCGTACAACGGGACTGCCTGGCGGAACCCGCCGGCGACTTGCCACAAGGGCGCCCCCGCAACTTTGCACTTCAGATCCCACAACGCCGTGTCTACTGCCGCCAGGGCCAGCGAGGTGATGGCCCCGACAGTGGTGGCCCTGGTTGATGCGAAGAGCGTGTGCCACAGGTTTTCTATGTGGCTCGAATCCCGGCCGGGAAGTTGGGAGAGCAGGTGCTGGCGCAGCATCGACAGTACTGCGTGGCCGCCCGTTCCGATCGTGTAGGCGTAACCGGTCCCGGTCATACCGTCGTCTGTGTCAATCTCGACGAATACGGTCTCTTGTTTGAGGAAGCTTTGAACGGCATCGGTGCGGACTGTCTCGACCTCTAGGTCGACCAGGTAGGCCCGGGCGGCAGTGATGATGGGCATGGTGGGCGGTTTCCTATTCAGCTTGCTGGATACGGCTCAGCGGTAAGCCTTGTGAAAAATGGTTGAACAGCCGTGGCTCCGGGGCTGTCCCTCCCGACTCGGAGGTCGCAGCCAGGCCGCGGAGCCCCCGTGGGTCCTTGATTGGAGGCAGGACCTGCACGCGACGGCAGGCACTTAGTGCCTTAGTGATTTTTTACCGTCGTTCTTCTGGCAGCCAGCGCTCCCGGAGGTCCGGCCGCAGCCAGGCCGCGGGAGAGGAGATCATCAAACCTCCGTCCACCGGCAGGCTGGCCCCCGTGATGAAGGATGAGACGGGCGTGGCAAGAAACTTCACGGCTTCTGCGACTTCTTGTGGCGTACCGGTGCGGCCGAGCGGGTAACCGTCCTGCGGAGGGTATGGGGGCGCTTTGATGGTTCCCGGGACCACGGCATTGACGCGGATGCCGCGCATGCCGTATTCGAACGCAAGCTGCCGGACGAGTCCTTCCAAGCCGGCTTTCGCTGTAGCGTATGCCGGCAACGCTGGTGCCGCGATGTGTCCATTTACCGAGCTCACCGCGACGATGGTGGATCCCGCGCTGAGGTGCGGAAGAGCAGCCCGTGAGACGAAGAACGCTGTGTCGAGAACGGACGCCAGCGATGAACGCCACATCTCGTCGGTCGTTTCCTCCGCGCTTGCCATCGTGATGCGTGCCGCCGCGAGCACCACGGTGTCAAGGCCGCCCATCGACTCGATTGCCCACTGCACAACCCGGTCAGCTTCCGTGGAAACAGCGACGTCCGCGACAGCAAAGTGAGTGTAGTGCTCGGTGCGTGAGTGGTCGAGTCCGACGCCGGCAACTTGACCGCCGGCGGCCGAGAATATATCGGCAATCGCTGCAGCGATCTCGGAATTCGCCCCGACGACCAGCACCCGGCGGGGAGCCGCAGCGGCGGTCACAGGACCGCCAACGGCTTGGCCAGAGAGGGCAAGTGCAGATCCGCGAGAATGTCGGCCAGCGAAGCGCGGGTACGGTCGTCGATGGGCGATGCAGGGTAGCGAACGAACGGGTTTTCAATGAGGCCCCGGGCCACGAGAACTTCCTTGTGAACTGCCCAGGCAAGGCCCGGCTGGAGGCCGAAAAGAATGAGGGGAAGCAGACGCTGGAAACCTTGGCGGGCCTCGGCAGCCCGGCCTGCGGTCCAGTCGCGCAGGACTGGCTGCAGCACGTCGGAAAACTCACACGCCGGCATAGTGCCGACGGCTCCACGGGCATACTCCTCAAGCACGAACTGTGAATTGAGTCCGCCAACCACTGAGAATTCGGGGTCGGTCACGGCGCTGAGGACCAAGTCGATCTTGGGCACTGTCGGGGGTGCCTCCACCTTCGCGGACTCAACCCCAGGGATCCGGCTCAACTCCGCAATGATGTGCGGCGGAATCGCCACCCCGGTCATGTTGGGAGCGTCCTGCACCATGATCGGAACCTCGACGGCGGCGGCCAATTCAGCGTAGAACGCCGGCAGAGTGCCGGCGGCGGGCTTCACCATGTAGGGAGGAATGACCATAAGGGCATCAGCGCCTCCGTCCTGGGCCTCGAGGGCCAGCTCGATGGAAGTCGCAGTGGATGTGCCGCTCACCCCGGCGATGACGGGGATTTCATCGGCGGTGACTTCCCGGACGGAGTTCAGAATTTCCCGACGTTCGGGCCGGGTGAGGGCGAATCCTTCACTGGCCATGCCGAACACGGCGACGGCGGTAACGCCCGCCTCGAGCTGGAACTGGGTAATGGACCGAAGGCCCGGCAAATCGAGCGAACCGTCCGCCTGGAACGGTGTCGCGAGGATGGGCATGAGCCCGCGCAGCGAAGTGGGCACGGTGGCCGACCTTTCTCTTTGCAAAATGGACATTCACATTATGCATTATCCTGCCATAATATGGCCGAGTGTGGTCACTAGTAAATACCCATCAGAATTGGACCTACGTATGACAGCTCTAGCCGACCGCATCAGCATCGAGAAGTACGCCCAGGCCGAGTCTCCCCGGTGGACCGCGCCGAACGAACTGGCTTGGGTGGACTTGATTACCAGCACGCTGCACGTAGGGCGCTTTTCTGGAGGAGTGGTCGTGCCCGAGCGGGCGTTCCAGGTGCGTGGTCACATCGGATCGGCGGCTCGGGTGAAGGGGAGCGAGGACTGGCTGGTAGGAGCTGGCAGGGCCTTCCACCGCCTTTCGACGGCCGGCGAGTCACTTGAGATCGCCGCACTCCCAGTCGGGGGCGGCGTGATGAACGACGGCGTGTGCGATGCCACGGGTCGATTTTGGTCAGGTACCCAGGCAGTTCCACGAGAACCCGTGGCAGCTTTGTATTCCCTGGAGACCGACGGAACGGTCGTGGAGCGGCTGAACGGCGTGACAGTTTCCAACGGGATTTGCCTCACTCCTGATGCAAGGACCCTCTATTACATCGATACGCTCCCTCACCGCACCGTCGACGCGTTCGATATTGGACCGGATGGCACGCTTTCGGGCCGGCGCACAGTTGCGCGTATAGACAACGGCAACCCCGACGGCATGGCGATCGATGAAGACGGTTGCCTATGGGTGGCTGTCTGGGATGCCGGAGAAGCTATTCGCCTCGACCCCCGCGGCCGGATCATGCAGCGCGTTCGGGTGCCGGCGCTTCGGCCCACCGCGGTCGCACTGGCTGGCGACATCCTGGTCATAACGACGGCCAGCGTCGGCGTAGAGGACCACGCTGACGGGGGCGGCTACCTTTACGCTGTAGCCGCCCCGTCGGCGGGATGCCTCGCTCCGCGATGGGGCTGAGGCCGGGCCCTGGGCGCCTGGCTAGTCAGCGATAAAGCTCCGAACTGCGTCTTCGTCCACCTCCACGCCGAGCCCGGGCGCGTCGGTCACGGTATAGCTCCCGTCGGGGGCCGCCTCGAGCGGTTGCCCGAGGATGCGGCTCGCGACCGTCATGGTGTGTGCCTGATACTCAAAAGCCAGCAGTGAGGGCGTGGCTGCGGACACGTGCAGTCCCGCAGCCATCGCGATTCCGAGGGCCGCAGAGTGGTGCGGCGCGACACGGCCGTGGAACGCATCAGTTAGCCCGGCGATCGCCATGCCCTCGGTGATGCCCGTCCGTGCAATATCGGGCTGGCTGATCTGCATTGCCCGGCGTTGCAGCCAGTCGGCGAATTCGAACCGGCTGCGCATGGCCTCGCCAACTGCGACCGGCGTCGCGATGTGGGCAGCGAGGTCCCGATGTCCCTCGGCGTCCTCCGGCGCCAAGGGAGCCTCAAAAAACCAGGCGTTCCGCTCATCCAGGCCACGACCCAGGGCTTTGGCCTCGCCCAGGGAATAGGACCAGTGTGCATCGACTGCGATGCGCGCATCCGGCACTGCGCCCAGCACGGCGTCAACGGTGGCAAGGTCGGACTTCACCCCGCGACCGAGGTGGAGCTTGATGTTCCGCACGCCGCGCTCGGCGAACTCCGCGGCGGTGTCGGCCCGCTCGGCGTCGTTGTCTCCGCGCAACCCTGAGAGATAAGTAGGGATGCTTTCACGGAAGCGACCGCCGATGAGATCGGCGACCGGGCGGCCTTCGGCACGGCCGCGGAGGTCCCAAAGTGCAATGTCAACTGCGGCCATGGCGTCTGCCTGATGGCCGGTCAGATGCCCGCGCTCACGCATCGACTCCGACATTCGATGCCAAAGCACGGGCACATCCCGGGCATTCTGGCCGATCAGCAAGGGGCACAGCAGCCGCTCCACCACCTGCGCCGCGACGTGCGGGGCGACTGGAGCAAGCGCCTCACCCCAGCCGACAACGCCGTCCGCAATGACCTTGACCACCAAGGTCTCATAGCCCGCGGAGTACAGGCTTCGATATGGGGGGTTGAGGAGGTATTTGCGGCCATCGGCGCGCCCGTTCGCACCCAGGTAGTTTCCCTGCACAGGGTCGACATAGAGCGGGAATGCCTGCACGAGTTCGATAATCATCGGAGCCGCCCCTATCCGAGCATCCGGCTCGTGGACGCGCTGTACCCCAACGCAACCGAGACTTCGTCGCATGCCTCAATGATGAGCTGGGCCAATTCAGCCTGACGAGGCGTGCCGACACCCACTGTTGAGAGCGATCCGGAGATCGACATGGCGGCCACGGCCGCGCCGCCCTGGTCCCGGATCGGCGCCGCCACGCAGGCGCGTCCGAAGGTGAGTTCCTCAACTTCGGTGGCGTAACCGCGTCCACGAATATCCTCAACCGCAGAAAGCATGGTCTCGACGTCGACGATCGTGCGCGGCCTGTAGCCCACCCGCTCGGTCTCGAAGTACGCCCGGATCCTTGCATCATCCCAGGTCGCCAGAAGGGCCTTGCCCATGGCAGTAGCGTGCAGCGGCCCCACCCGCCCGGCCATGGAGAATGATTTCGGAGACCGCTCGCCCTCGAAGTTCGCCAAGTAGTAGAGGGAATCATCACTGAGCTCGGCAATGTTGACCCCCAGCCCGGTTCGCTGGGCGAGGTTCTGGGCGATCTGTCGGCCGGCGCGGTAGATGACCGAACCGTTCAGTGCGACGCTTCCCAGGCTGATCGCCGTCGGTCCCAGACGGTACAGGCCGGTCCGCCCGTCGTGGACCACAAGGCGGGTGCGTTCCAGCGCCGACATCATGCGGGACACCGTCGACTGGTTGAGTCCGGTTTTGGTGCACAGTTCGGATACCCTCAACTCGCCGGCTTCGTCGCTGAAGCAGGCCAGGAGCGCCATTGCTCGTTCAAGGGCTTGTGTACCGCCCGGTTCCTTCGTCGTCATGACTTCCCTCCGCTTTCGGCCCTATTGTACGGGCTCCCTTTCACCACCATCTTAGCGCCTTTGTGAGATATATATTCATTTGGTGGATATCTAATGCGCATTGTGGTTTACTTCTGGCGAGGACCGAAAGTGTGAGACGGATCCCACAAGACCAGGACTTTGCAGAACTCTGCAGAACTGTGCCACAGAGAGGTAGCACGATGAAGAATCCCCATAAAATGCTGGGAGTCGCTGCCGCGGCAGCGGCTCTCGCGATGACGCTTAGCGGCTGCATCGGATCGGCCGCATCCAGCGAAACCGCCGCCGCCCCGGAGGGTAAAGCCGGCGGTGAAGTCCGTGTCCTCATCAACTCCGGCGGCAACGCCAAGTGGCTCGAGGCGGCCATCCCGGAGTTCGAGAAGGCGAACCCGGACTTCGATATCGTGCTGGATGTCCAGGAGGCCGCTGCCATTCGCGACCGGAGCGTTCAACTCTATGCAAGTTCGGACGCCCCGGACCTGGCCATGGGCCAGTGGGTTACACAGCAGTACCAGACGCTGCTCAATGCCGGGGCACTCTCGGACGTTACGGATGTCTGGAAGAACAGCGGCCTGGCGGACAATAACACCGAGCAGGTCAAGGCAGGTTGGACCAAGGACAACGTCCAGTATGGCCTGCCGCTCACAAAGACCTGGACGCCGGTGATCTTCTACAACAAAGCCCTCTTCCAAGAAGCCGGCATTGAGGCTCCCACAGGGGCGCCCACCGCGGAGGAGTGGGATGACATCATTTCCAAGCTCAAAGCTAAAGGCCTGCAGCCGCTCGCTGTGGGTGCCGGAACAGGCCAGGCCGGTGCGATGCACTTCCTCCTCGCCCGTACCCAGGTGCACGCCAGTGCCACGGAGTGGGAGAAGTTCACAAAGCCCACAGTTGATGCCGAGGTAGTCAAATCGGACGCTTTCCGGGCCGCGATGGATGACCTCGTAACCTGGAACAAGGCAGGCGTCTTCGCGAACGGGTCTGCCACGTCACAGGAGGCGCAGGCCGTCAGCCTGTTCACCGCCGGCGGCGCCGCAATGCTCTCGATTGGCGTCTGGGGCGACGGAATCATCGACTCCCAGAAGGTTCCCTTCGAAACGGGCTGGATGCTCTACCCCTCCGCTGAGGAGAACGCCAAGTTCCTCACAGTCAACACCGGCGGGCTTGTCATCCCGAAGAGCGCGAGCAACGTGGCCGGAGCCAAGAAGTTCGCCGAGTACCTGGCCAGCGCGGACGGCCAGGCGCTCCTTGCCAGCTCAAGCAGCCAGGTACCGACACGAACCGACGTCGACGCAGGCACCCTCGCCAGCGCCCTGCTTCCCAACACCAACGAAATGCGGGAGGCATTCACGAGCATTGGGGAGGTCAGCCCTTGGGTTGATGCCCGGCTATCGCCGGCGCTGATGGACGGCCTCTCGAAGGTCATGGTCGGCGAGCTCACGGCCGACCAGTTCATCGACGAACTACACGCGAAACTATCCAAGTAGGACAGGATCCGAATGAACTCCACGACGAGGGTCGCGGCACCCCCCACTCCGCGCCGCGACCCTGGCCCCCCGTCCCATCCAACGCCGCGACGAAAAGCCGCCCGGGTCCGCACACGGCTTAACGGCGCCCTGTGGTGGGCGCTGCCTGCCGTCCTGCTCACGCTGGTATTTATCGTTTATCCGATGGTCGAAACCATAAGACTTTCTGTCTATGAGTGGCCGGGGCTCGGACCGCTGACCTTTGTCGGGCTCGACAACTACACCAACCTCCTTAAAGACAACGCGTTCTGGTCTTCGCTCAAGAACAACCTGCTGTTTGCTGTGCTGCTCACAGCCGGAACGATAGGACTCGGACTGGTCTTCGCCCTGGCAATCGCAGGTCGAGTCCGGTTCTGGCGCGCCTACCAGTTCATCATTTTCCTGCCGCACATTCTTCCGGTCACGGTCGTAGCAATTTTGTGGACTAACTCCCTCGATCCAAACTTCGGATGGCTGACGCAGCTTCTGCGACCCATCAACCCGCAGTGGAGCGACCTCCTCGGCAACCCCGAGACGGCCATGATGGTGATCTGCCTCGTGAGCATCTGGCAGCACGCCGGATTCCCGATGGTGATGTTCGCCGGCGCCCTCTCAAGCCTTCCCGCTGAGCTGATAGAAGCGGCACGCCTCGACGGCGCCAACGCCACGCAGCTGGCGTGGCGCATCCAGCTTCCGCTGATCAAAGACGTGATCGCAACCGTGGTGCTGCTGCAGATGATTTTCTCTTTCAAAGTCTTCGACATCGTCCAAGCGATGACCGCCGGAGGTCCCGGCTCCTCCACCGAGGTACTCGGCACATTGATCTACCGCAGCGCATACACCGACGGGGACTTCGGAATGGCTTCGGCCACCGCCGTCCTGGCAAGCGTGATCATCACCGTGATCTCCTTTGTGTACCTGTCCTTCCTTCGCCCGGCAAAGATGGAGCGACACTAATGATCGTTGCAGGCAAGACCCTAAAGATAGCCGGCCAGGTTCTCCTGGCCGCGTGGGCAATCGCCGTTCTCGTACCGCTTGCTCTGGCGGTACTCGCATCGCTGAAGACCAACACCGAAATCTTTGCGAACCCCTTCGGCATTGACCTGGCGAACCTGCGCTGGGAAAACTACGTGAGCGCCTGGAATGGCCCTCCTGGTGGCGGGCCACTGTGGCAGTACGTAATGAACAGTGTTATCGCCACCTCATGCACCCTGCTGATCGGCGTAACCCTGAGCACCTTCGCCGCATACGGGCTGGCCAGGGCCGGAGGACGTGTCGGCATGCTCGTGACCCGGCTGTTCACGTTTATCTTGACCATCCCATTGCTAGCAATCCTGGTGCCGATCTTCTTCATCGCCGGGTCGCTGGGCCTTCGCAACAGCGCCTGGGGAATCAGCGTCATTTATGCGGCCTTCGTCGTTCCACTGGCGACCCTCCTGCTCCGACCGTTCTTCGCGTCGATTCCCATCGAGCTCAGCGAAGCGGCGCAGCTGGACGGAGCCGGCCAGATCCGAACCTTCTTCGCCGTCTACCTTCCGCTGGCGTGGCCTGCGATCCTCAGTGTGTTCATCATCGAATTGATCGGGTTCTGGAGCGAGTTTGGCATCGCCCTCGTTCTGCTGACGGAGCGAGAGAGCAAGACGCTGCCGGTTGGCCTGCTCGCCTTCAAGGGCGAATTCTTTACCGACCTCGGGGTGCAGTTCGCCGGACTGCTCCTGGCAGCAGCCCCATTGGTCGTTATCTATTTCTTCTTCAGCAAGCGCATCATGGCGGGCCTGTCCGCCTCCGGCATGCTCAAGTGATAACCGAGAACCCGGCGGACCGACGGTTACCGCCCAACGGTCCGCCGGGCACTCCATTGCTTGAACACCGTGCTTCACGCCATCCGCTGCCAACGACAAAAACTAGGAACTCCGACCATGCCGCTATCCCTGAACCCGACGCTCCGTGACCGGATAGCCGATGCTGACCGCCCACAGTACGGGATGTGGGTGTGTTCCGGCAGCCCACTCATTGCGGAAATCTGCGCAGGTGGCGGCCTCGATTGGCTACTCATCGATATGGAGCACACACCCAACAGTCTGGAAACGACACTGGCACAGCTGCAGGCCGTTGCCGCGTACCCGGCGACGCCGGTCGTCCGCTTACCGTCCGCAGACGCAGTCACCATTAAGCGGGTCCTCGATCTCGGTGCGCAGACCATCATCGTGCCCTCCATCTCCTCCGCGAGCGAAGCACGCGAGCTGGTTCAAGCCGTACGCTACCCGCCGCAGGGACAACGGGGGGTGGGCAGCGCGCTTGCCCGTTCAGCACGATGGAATCGAGTGGAAGACTACCTCGTCAACGCCGACTCCCACACTTCACTGTTCGTTCAGATTGAAACTAAGGACGGCGTCCTCGCCGCGGCCGAAATCGCCGCAGTCGATGGCGTCGACGGCGTCTTCGTCGGCCCTTCCGACCTCGCCGCCTCGATGGGGCTGTTAGGTCAGCAAATGCACCCTGAAGTCCAGGCTGCAGTGCTCTCGACTTTTGCTTCTGTCCGAAGCGCAGGGAAACCTGTGGGCGTCAACATTTTCGATCCGTCCATTGCGCGCAGATACGCGGATGCTGGTGCCTCCTTCATGCTGGTCGGAGCGGATGTCGCGATGCTGGCACGCGGCAGCGAGAAACTTGTGGCCGATTTCATGCCCGCAGTGGCAGGCGAGGTCCCTTGCAGCATCGCGCTTCCGGCCCGTGTTGCGGTTGTCGGCAACAAAGAACCGGTCAGTGTCCATGCTTGATGTCATTGCAGTCGGCGAGACGATGCTCGCCATCACCCCCGTCGACGGCGACCTGGCCTCAGCATCGGTATTCCGGGCTAGTTCTGCCGGCGGTGAATCGAACGTCGCTGCGAACCTCGCAGGTCTCGGGCACCGAGCGGCATGGGCATCCCGCGTCGGCGACGACCCGCAGGGTCGCCGCATTCTCATCGAATTAGCAGCCCACGGAGTCGACCTGTCCCCAGTAGTCATCGACCCGGCCGCACCGACGGGCCTGATGCTCAAAGATCCAGCGCCGGGCGGCTCCACCGTGCAGTACTACCGCACGGGTTCGGCCGCTGCCGCAATGGATAGGGGATTTCTCGACCGTGCTGTCCTCGAATCCACCAGGGTCGTGCACACGACGGGAGTCACGGCAGCACTCTCGGCCTCGTGCGCACGAATGATTGATCGTCTGATCGACGACGCGCACGACGCGGGCATCGAGTTCTCATTCGATATCAATTACCGCCCGAAGCTATGGGGCGGGGGTGGCGCTGCCGCGCACCTGCTCGCCATCGGTCGCCGCGCCGACCTCGTGTTCGTCGGCCGCGACGAGGCCCAGACGCTATGGGGGACCGGAACAGCCGAAGCCGTACGAAAGCTGCTGCCCGAACCCCCGCTGCTCATCGTCAAAGATGCCGACGTCGGGGCAACACTTTTCGAACGCGACCTGCCCGCAGTCTTCGTCCCGGCCCACGTCGTAGAGGTCATAGAGCCCGTCGGTGCCGGCGATGCCTTTTCTGCCGGCTTCCTTTCGGGCTACCTCCGGGGGATTCATCGATCTGAAGCGCTTGACCTGGGACATCTCGCGGCCGCCCGAGTGCTGGCGACCGTCGGCGATCTACCGGAAATCAACAAACTGCCCCAACTCGCACGTCCCTCTAACTTGAAAGGAGCTGGGTAATGACGCATCCCACCCCTGCAAGCGAATTCGGCACTTTACTCGGCGAGGCTCCGGTGATGGCCATCCTGCGCGGATACGGAACCGAACGCACCCTTGAACTCTCGCGGGTAGCCTGGTCCGTCGGCATCACCTGTATCGAAGTCCCGCTCCAATCGCAGCGCGATGCCGAGACCTTGGCTGCCGTCGCCGAGGCCGCCGCAGCTGAGGGCTGTGTGGTCGGAGCCGGCACAATACTCGATGTCAATGCTGTCTCTTTCGCGAGAAGCCTGGGCGCCGCCTTTACCGTCAGCCCCGGATTCGATCCTGAGGTTGCTCGCGCTTCACTCGACGCCGGTATGCCGCATCTGCCCGGTGTCGCCACCGCGACCGAAGTGCATCATGCCCGTCGATTCGGTCTAGGCTGGCTGAAAGCGTTTCCCGCCTCAGACCTTGGCGCCGCGTGGATCACGGCGCTTCGGGCACCCTTTCCCGACGTACGGTTTGTGGCGACCGGCGGTATCTCGGCAACAAACGCCCAGGACTTCCTCTATGCCGGAGCGTCCGCTGTGGCCGTCGGTTCGGCGTTGTCGGATACCGCACAACTGAATCTCCTCGGAGTGCTGAGCCGAAGGAAATCAGGCGTCTGACTGCGGACGCGCTCCGTCCCATGCCCTCCGTTAGTGGATTGCTGGTCGAACAAAATGTTCCCCCCATAGTCAGCACCGCCAGTGGTAGTCGCGCCAGCGAAAACCGCCCTTAAAGCCAGGCCGGCCAGCCCTCACTTGACGAGCCTCGTTCATGACGCTGAAATCTGGCTCGGAACCAGGCCAGGGGGAGAAGTGGGTCTGTCCGAGGTGTTGACCAAGGAGGTAGGGGGAGTGGAGGGCCATGCATCATTGCCGAGAGCCGCTGCTCGGTCTGAGACCGAGTGCGGCCGGTCCACGCCGCCGAGCGACTTGATAAGCGCGGTGACGGGATCCAAAGCACAACGGATGGACTAAGCGTTTTCAGCGCGGGCTGCAGGCAGCTCGAACCATCAAGCTCTCCTCCGTCCGAACTGCCACTGGGAGAGTTCAGGGACGCCCGCTTCGGGTTGTCCAGCTCCGCTGGGTTGGGGGGCAGATGGCCGAGTCTCGCAGAAATCCAAGGTCGTTGATCCGAAAGATGTGGAACTAGCGCCGCCTTGGTCCGCTTCGTTGAGACGATTTCGATCCGGCGGAGGCTGAACTCAGGCAGGGCAGGCGACAGCGGACTCCAGCGGCCGTGTCAGTGAAGGACCCGACCACGTCCCGTCGCCCTGGCGTTACTGCACCCGACGTTCCGGCCGACAGAATCAGCTGAGCAATCTGCCCGGCATCCGGGGGCCTGAGCGAAGTGCATACCGTGCTCAGGCCCCCGGGGCTTCGATCCTATAGACGGCTACTCCCACTTCCTTGGGCAATGGGTCGAGAGCAGCTGAAGCAGCTGACCGATCGCCGGCAAGCGGCCACGGCCAGGCTTGCTAGTCGCGGGTGAAGGACATGGTGTCGATGAGTGTCCACTGGCCGCCGGATCCCTTGGCCGAGAGGGCCACAGTGGCTTTGCCGTTGGTGACCTGCACGTTCGGAATTGTGATCTGCGTCCATGTGCTGGTGGTTGGAATGGTCACTATTTGTTCGGTGCTGCCGTGGTTAAGGACGCGAAGGAGGTTGTAGTCCTGACCGCCTCCGCTTTTGACCCGCGCAGAGAGCGTGTAGGTGCCGTTAGGCAAAAACTCGAGGTTCTGCTTGGTGGTGATGGTGAAGGGAGAGTCCGAACCAAGCCGCAAGGCCCGCGTCCCGGCATGGACGTCGTCGGTTACCAGGTTGCTGGCGGCCCTGTCGCCATTTTCGATCCAGCCCGGCACAAGATGAAGCCCGGGGTAGGAGTTGATGGGGCGGGTATCGAAGTGTGAGTTCCCGAGGTAGTGGTTGCCTGTCTGCGGCTTTGCATAGAAACGGAAGTAGTCGAACTCCACCTGTCCCGGAAGGGCGGCCGGGTTGTTGTTCGCGCTGTAGGGAAGGGCCGTGAGCCAATGATTCATTGGTGAGAATGAGTGGCCGCTCACGGTTTGGTCGATGTAATGGACCTGTTGGCCGTTGATGAAGAAAGTCAGGCTTGTTGGGGTCCATTCGTAGGCGTAGGTGTTCCAGGCTGCGAAATCGATGCCAAGGGTGGATTCGGTGTAGTACGGCGATTTGACCTGTGTGACCCCTTCCGATTGCTTGTAATTGCCCATGTTCATCCGTTGGTTCGAATCGTGTTCAAATCCGTCGATCTCGAACACCTGGTTGTACTCAGGTGCTGTCGCTGCAGCGATGTCCGCGTTGATCCGGGGGTCGCCGGCCGCTCCGGCGATGTCCTTACGTAAGCCCATGCTCCAGAAGGAGGTATGGAGTCCGTTAGTCGTGTCAAAAAGTTTGGCGCGGGTTTCGTAGTAGCCGTAGCCGAATTGTTTGCGGGAAATCAGCCCGCCACTTTCGTAGTCGAGGGTCCCGTCACCGTTGATGTCACGGTCCCGCGTGTAGTCCAGCCGTAAAGAGCCCCCGCTCGTGGATACCGACTCGGAGGTCATGTAGCCGGCAGCGTATGGGCCGGTGATGCGGTAGTACCAGTCATTGGCATTGACCGCGGTCCCGTTGAACTCGTCGGCATACTTCAAGGAGTAATCCGTCGGGACGTATGACAGCGCAGTTGACGTTGTGCCTGCCGTTTCGTCGCCAGCCTGGGCCACTGCTGGGGCGACGAGCAGTGACACCGCCATCAGGGAAAAGGCCGCTAATTTGCTCGATCTAGGAAAAAGAACCATATCCATCTCCGAATCATCTATTCACCATGCGAGTGCATAGTGCCAAGAATGAATGCTAGTCGCGTATGATGAATCTCACAACGCAATTTTTGTTCCGTAGGAGTCCGCCATCCATCCCCGGTGGAACTTCGTCCGTCTCGGCCGGCGTCATCTTGGGTGTAGCCGCCAGTCGGTCCGGATCATACGGCGGTGAAGCGGGTGGGGACCGCGCTGGCCAAGGTGGGAGCAGGATTATTCAAGACGCAATGGATCGCATCGTCGTAGTCGTTCAGACACGAAGGGAGCTTGACGCCGCTCTCGACAAAGCATTGGAGATTTTGAAGCCCGTGGCTGTAACCGGGCGACTCGGGATCGTGGTGACACGGCTCGGACCGGGCCGTTATGAGGCGCGACTCGACGCCGAGGGGCGACCTGGGATGACGAGGGAATGCTGGGGAGCGGGTTGCGATGAATCACGGTAACGTTCCCGTCACTACTGCTACATCAGCCGGTCTGATGGATTGCGAATGCCTGTCGGAGGGTCAGGGCGGCAACCCGTTGGGGACAACAGTTGAGCGAACCGGGCCTAGGCGTCCCCTCACGGGCTGTGAGGTCGAAACATTTCTCATGCTTGTGCCGGGGAGTCGAATCTTCGCCTTAGACCCGGAGTCCGGTGAGGTTTGGCGGGGATGGGTTGATACGCCCTTTCTGGAACACGGTTTCGTGTGGGTGTTCACAGATTTGGGCGAGCGAAAACTGATCGACATTGCCGTTCATCGAATTTCGCAACCGGACAATCGCTACGTATGTGGCGACGAGCGCCCGGAACACGGGAGGACCTGATTTTGCGCACCGCTGGGGGATTTCACTGGAAATGCGGATCGGCGAGTTGACCGCTGATGCACTCACCCCCGGCCATCCTCGACAGAAAGTGACAGCAGTATGAGAGACAACCCAGCTGACAGCGACGCGTACAATCCGCGCCGCCTGCCCGTTCCAACTGCCGGCGGCACTTACCCTGGGCGCGCGAATGCTGGCGGAAAGCGGTATGACCTGGCCGCGGAGCTCGATGAGCTGCGAAACGGCCAGCAAGCGGTCCCGAAGCTCTTGGAGGAGATAGAGGACCTCGCCGTCGAACTGAAGAGGAAAGTGACTCGCTTTGCCTCATTCTGCGAGGTCCAACCGTTCGAGTCGGCTTCAGCCGCTGCCAACGCGGCCGCCGTAGAATGGGCCCACGAAGCCCTCGAGGATATCGCCGCGACAGCGCTGGGCATGGAACTGGCCTCCGGGCGGGCTCTCATCCGGGCAGGCCGGACCGGTCTTCGCAGTCCGCTGGAAACCGAGCTGCAGGATCTGCTGTTGTGTAGGGACTTTTATTCCAGATGGAGAACCGCGGATCGTTGAGCGGTCCGGAGATTCGGGAGCGTTTTACCCAGTTCTCAAGTTTGACCGCATTATTGATTTTGCTCAGCGGATGTTGCCGAGATGGCAGAACTTCCGCGGGATCATGCGCTTTCATGGGCCCTCACCCACCGTGCGGCTTGCTTGGCTGCAACAAATTTCCCCTCGGTGACGCCGCCGCCATGGAGGAAGGGGAGCGTCCTCGTCGCTTTCCTAATCGGTACCTGCGAAGACGCACCCTGCTTGTTACCTTTGAGGACGCTTACCGAGTCTCTCTGATTGGCCAGAAACGGCCGGGCGCCTACGGTGAAGCGCTCGGCTGGGTATGCCAGCCGAGCGCCTGCGCCGTCTATCCCTGAACCTCTGTGATCGGCCAGGTGAGTTTATGACACCTTGGTGGAGGATGAAGGAGCCGTCGACTCTTGAGTCAACGTAGGAGAGAACGGCTTGGGGCGGGTTTTGGGGCCGAATATGGCAAGGACGATCGCCCCGAACATCCAGGTTCCAGCGATGAAAAAGAAGACGCTCTGGTAGCCGCTCCCTGTGTAGAGGCCCGCGATGATCAGCGGGCCCGCAGCGTTTGAGAGCCGGCCCAAACCGTAGGAGACACCGGTGCCCAGGGACCGTCCCGCAGTGTCGAAGACTTCCGGGGAGTATGCGTAGGCGAGGGCGGTGTAGCCACGCTCGAAAAGGTTCACCAGGAACCCGAAGACAACGATGAGGACAGGGTTGAAGGTGAGTCCGTAGAACAGGCCGCAGACCGCGATGGTGGTTCCGAAGACCACGAGGCACCATTTGCGTTCGAAGCGGTCCGTCACTAGGGAGGCCAGGTATGAACCCAGTGGAGCGCCCACGGTGGTCAGTGCAACGTAGAAGATTGAGTCGCTGACGCTGAAGCCTTCCTGCGCCAGGAGCGTCGGCGCCCAGCTGGAGTAGCCGAAGAATCCGATGGTCTGGGTTACCCACAGCACGGTCAAAAGGATTGTGGGACCTAGGTATTTCTTCTGGAGCAGGAGTTTGAGCGGGGCTTTGGACCGGCTCTTCGTCGCTTCGGTGAAGGCGGGCGCAGGGGCGGGCTCGGGCAACGCTCCCTTTTCGGCACTGACCTGGGCTTCCATCTGCGTCAGCAGTGCGTCGGCTTTGTCGAACTGGCCTTTGCTCTCGTACCAGCGGGGTGACTCTTTGAGATGCCGGCTGAACAGAATAAAGATGATGCCCATGGCGCCCCACAGGTAGACCAGACGCCACGACCAATCGCTAAGAGGAACCACGAAGCTCGCCAGGAGGTTGGTGGCGGGGGTTCCACAGATGCCGATAACGATGGCGTACGCCTGGTACTTGCCCCTGACTGCGGCCGGGAATATCTCGTTGACGTAGATAACGGCGACCACGGTCATCGCGGCCAGGCCTGCAGAGGTCAGGACCCGGAAGGCGCCCAGAGAGACGATGTCCCAGGAGAACACGGCTGCAAAGGAGAAGACCGAAAACCACACGGTGGTGATGGTCAGGGCCTTCTTGCGCCCCCACCGGTCAGCGAGCCAGCTCGCGATGAGGGAGCCGAAGAACATGCCCACGAAGGACAGCGAGGTGACGTAAGCAATCTGGTTGATTGTGACGCCCCACAGCTTCACGAGCTTGGGGACGGTGGTGGCGAAGCTGTTGATGTCCGCGAACTCGAAGAAGTAGGCGAAGGAGACAGCTATCAGGGTGATCTTGTGCATGCGGGATATGGGAAGCCGGTCGAGCCGGTTCGCAGCATTGGAATGCATCATTGGAGTCCTCTGGTGTGTTCGGTGGTTCGAGTTGGGGTGGCCCTAGGCGTCTTCGCCCGGCCAGTAGAGCCGCATGGGATTGGCAACGAGCAGTTTGTGCTGCTGCTCGGTGGTCACGGCAATGTGCGGAATGTAGTCCACCAGCAGGCCGTCGTCTGGCATGTGGCTCTTGAGGTTGGGATGCGGCCAGTCAGTGCCCCATAGGACGTGATCCGGGAACTCCTCGATGACCCGCCGGCCGAATGGGACGGCGTCCGTGTAGGCGTGTTGCTCGCCGTTCAGAGCGGGAGGACCGCTTACGCTGAGCCGCTCTGGGCAGCTGACCTTGACCCACACATCGTTCTGATCGACGAAGCGCAGGAACCTGCCGAAGTCGGGTCCGTCCGCGGGCTTGGTGACGTCCGGCCTGCCCATGTGGTCCACCACCAGCGGGGTGGGAAGGGAACCGAAGAACCCTTCCAGCTCTCCCAGGTCTTCGCCTTCGAAATAGACCACAACGTGCCAGCCCAGCGGCGCGATTTTCCTGGCGATTGCGGCGAGGTCCTCTTTGGGGGCGCTACTGACAAGCCGCTTAAGGAAGTTAAATCGGACGCCCCGAACCCCGGCCTCATCCAGCCGGAGCAGCTCTGCCGTCGAAATGTCGGGTCGTACGGTTGCGACGCCGCGTGCCCTGCCGCCAGAAGACTGCACCGCATCCACCATGGCGCTGTTGTCTGCCCCGTGGCATGTTGCCTGGACGATGACGTTGCGGCTGACACCAAGGTGGTCCAGGAGGGCAAAAAGGTCTTCTTTGCCGCCGTCGCAGGGGGTGTACTTCCTTTCAGGCGCGAAGGGAAACTGCGCGCCTGGCCCGAAGACATGGCAGTGCGAGTCGACCGTGCCGGCAGGCAGCTGGAACCTGGGCTTGGACGGGTTGCTGTGCCAGTCCAGCCATCCCGGGGTCTTGGTGAAAGCGTCCATGGTTTGCTCCGTCCTCGTGTTAGTCGACATAGCGCAATCCCGCTGCGGCAAGGGGACCGCGCATCGAGTAGATGTCCAGACCCAGTTCGCCGGCGGCAAAGCGCAAGCGCTTGGACTCCTCATTGGCTTCCCGCGTGGCTGCCGCTTCGGCGACCTCGGCCGCACGCGCAGCCGGGACCACCACCACTCCATCGACGTCAGCGATCACGACGTCGCCCGGGTTCACCAGTGCGTTCGCGCACACCACCGGAACGTTGACCGACCCGAGGGTGGCTTTGACTGTGCCTTTGGAGTTGATGGCGCGGCTGAAGACCGGGAAGTTCATTTCCTGGAGTGCAGCAACATCCCGGCATCCGCCGTCGATCACAAGTCCGGCTGCGCCGCGAGCCTGGAGGGAGGTGGCGAGCAGGTCGCCGAAGAAGCCGTCCTCGCTTTCGGTGGTGCAGGCAGCTATGAGCACGTCGCCGGGCTGGATCTGTTCGGCGGCGACGTGCATCATCCAGTTGTCACCGGGCTGCAGCAGCACGGTAACCGCGGTTCCGCACAGTTTGGCGCCGGGGTAGACGGGCCGCATGTACGGCCGCATTAGGCCCAGCCGGCCCATGGCCTCGTGAAGGGTGCTGACGCCGTAGTTAGAGAGGGCTTTGACGTCTTTCTCTGCCGCGCGGCTGATGGCGCGATGGACGACTCCGAGTTCCTGCATGTGGTGGCTCCTTGGTGCGTGGGATGCCTCAGCGGCCCTGCTGTTTGAGCAGGGCGTTGAGGCGGGGGTAGACGGTGCGGGCGTTTTGTTCCTGGACGGCGTCGAGGTCCGGGGCGGCCAGGCGGGCGGCTTCGATGTACCGGGCGGTGTCGTCAAAGTTGTGGCCGGTGCATGGATCGATGTCCCGGACCGCGCCGATCATCTCTGACGCGAACAGGATGTTGCGGGTGGGGATGACATCCAGCAGGAGATCCATACCGGGCTGGTGGTAGACGCAGGTATCGAAGAAGACGTTGCCCAGAAGGTGCTCTTCCAGCGAGGGCTTGTTCAGCGCCATGGCGAGGCCGCGGAAGCGCCCCCAGTGGTACGGCACGGCCCCGCCTCCGTGGGGGATAACGAGTTTTAGCGTGGGGAAGTCGGCGAACAGGTTTCCTTGGATCAGCTGCATGAACGCTGTGGTGTCGGCGTTCAGGTAGTGGGCGCCGGTGGTGTGAAAGGCGGGGTTGACGCTGGTGCTCACGTGGACCATGCCTGGGATGTCGTACTCCACCATTTTTTCGTAGATGGGGTACCAGTGGCGGTCGGTCAGAGGCGGTTCGCTCCAGTGCCCGCCGGACGGATCGGGGTTCAGGTTAAGCGCCACCGCACCGAACTCTTCCACGCACCGGGTGAGTTCCGGGATGCAGCTGGCAGGATCGACACCGGGCGACTGCGGCAGCATGGCTGCCGGGACGAAACGATCAGGGTAGAGCCGGCTGACCCGGTAGCAGAGCTCATTACAGATCGCAGCCCACTCCGCGGAAGTCTCGAACGTTCCCACGTGGTGGGCCATAAACGAGGCCCTTGGTGAGAAGACCGTCAGGTCGATTCCACGTTCATCCATAAGCCGCAGTTGGTTCTGTTCTATGCTGTTCCGCAGTTCGTCGTCGGAAATCTCCAGGTCCGAGCGACGCGGCGCCAGCGACGGATTCTTCAGCCCGGCTATCTGGCGGTCACGCCACTCGCCAAGGGCCGGCGGGGCGGTGGTGTAATGGCCGTGGATATCGATGATCACAGGTCTTGCTCCTCGGAGGGTTCGGCCGGCACAGGTAAGACGGAGGCGGGGATCATGACGTCGCCGGCCATAATGAGACGCGCAGTGCGGATGAGCGCAGACTTGGTCACGCGCGTGGGGTCGGTGGAGTCCAGTTCCAGCTGGACGGCGAATTGCCCGCCAGGGTGCTCGACCGAAACTCCCCGGCGGTCACCTGGCGGCAGGACGGCAAGGGAATTTGCCACCGTACCCGGCAGGATCGCGGCGGTTCCGACGGTGACGGCGGCCAACACGCCGATCGATTCGTGGCAAACATGCGGGATGAAGCTGCGGGTGGCGATGGTTCCGCCGTGTTGCGGGGATGAGACGAGCGTCATCTTCGGGTAGTTCTTCCCGGCCACGTTGCCGAGCCCCATCAGTTCCCCGCAGCTGAGCCTCAGCGCTTCGAGCCTCGCCTTCAGCTCTGTATCGGCATTCAGCGTGGAGACGGGCTCCCGGCCGGTGCGTTCCAGTGCGGCGGCGGCGACGATCACGAGAGGCTGGCCGTTGTCGATGCACGTGACCTTCACCGGGCCAACACCATCGACGCTCACTGAATCCCGCAGGTTGCCCGTGGGAAGCAGGGAGGAACAGACGGAGCCTGCGGTGTCGAGGAAGCCAATTACCACTCCCGCTGAGGTGCCGGGGACGCCGTCAATGCTGGTGTCCCCGCCGTATTCAACATACCGGCCGGCGGCTCCCGCAGGCGTGGGGACCGTGATCTCGGCGACCATCCCCGTGTTCAAGGTGAGGACCCGGGCGGTAGTGGCCTCGCCGTCGGGCACGTGCAGGCCTGATTCGATTGCGAACGGCACCACGGCGGCCAGCATATTGCCGCAGTTGGCAGTGGTGTCCACTGTGGTGTTGCCGGGCTGGACCTGGGCGAAGAGGAACTCGAGGTCGACGCCGGGTCGCTGGCTCCGGGAGACGATGCCTGCCTTGCTGGTCAAGGGATGGGCCCCGCCCATGCCGTCGATCTGGCGGGGATCCGGCGAACCCATTGCCGCCAGCAGGACGGCGTCTCGCGCAGCAGGTTCCCGGGGCAGGTCCTCAGCCCGGAAAAACGGACCTTTGGACGTGCCGCCGCGCATGTACCAGCACGGCACCGCCGTCTGGCTGCCGGCCCGGCGAAGGCCCGTGACGGGCCCAGTTCGAATGGCTGTTGGAACCACGACGTTCCCTTCCGTAGATGGTGATGCAGTACACACCCTAGCCATAAACTAAATTGTTAGCAATCCCTTTAACGATTTGTCTAAGGGCGTGGTGCCCGCAAGGCAGGGCTCCTCCTGACAAAATTGTTTACAATAGGTGTCCGGGCAGCATAGACAGGGGCACCATGACAGCATTTTCTGGAACCGAAGGGCGCGCTCTGTCGGCGCCAGAGCTGGTGGACCTACTGCGCCGGGCGATCATCACGGGGGAGCTCGTGCCCAAACAGCGTCTTGTGGAGGCCGATCTGGCCGACGAGTACGGGGCCAGCAGGGGAAACGTCCGGGTTGCCCTCACTGAACTCAGTGTCGAGGGCCTGGTTGAGCGGGTCCAGAACAGGGGTGCCCGGGTCAGGGCCGTCTCCATCGACGAAGCCGTTGAAATCACGGAGGTTCGCGCCGCGCTTGAGGCGCTCTGCGCCCGAAAGGCCGCTGAACGGATCACGGAGGATGGCGCCGAGGAACTCAGGGAGCTCGCACTTCAGATGGAGGACGCCGTCTCACGGGGCGACCGGGAGTCCTACTCGGCCTGCAACCAGCGGCTGCACGCCAAAATCATCGATGTCAGTGCGCAGGCAACAGCCGCGGCGACTATTCAAAGGCTTCGCGGCCAAGCCGTCCGCTTCCAGTTCCAGCTCGCCCGGCAACCGGGCAGGCCAAACGTGTCACTTCCCCAGCACCTGGCCATCATCGACGCCGTATGCAGCCACGACCCCGAACGGGCCGCCGAAGCCATGAGACTGCATCTGGAAAGCGTGGCTGACGCAATTAGAGCTTCAGGATAGCGGCGCGCGCCGGGGTGCGTGAGAGTCCCTCGCCCGACGCCGATAATGGATCTTATGTAAGGTAGCGCCTCATTGAGCGCATGGCAGCGGCTACCTTGTGAACTGATTTACAGTGATTTCACCTATGTGATCAGCTGGCACGCCTCATGCCATGACGTACCAAAATCGGGAGATCCTAGGGCCCACGTCAGTGTGCCTGATCACCTTGTGCCCACTCGTGTTACGTGGTGCGTGCTCACAGGGTGGATCACGCACACTCTCGGCCGGAAATTGTCCATCACGGATGGCAAACTTTACGAGACTTCATTCGTTCTCGAGATTGGCCCAGATGCACATCCTGTTTTCCGACGAGTCCGGGAGCCCAAAGCCGCCAAACAAAGTCCAGCCCGGTGACCTCTTCGTACTTGGGGGCGCCATCATCCCAGAGGAAGTCTGGCATCGGGTCAACCGAGCGATGAAGGACCTGCAGCGCGAGTACCGGGCCCCAGGCGAACTGAAATGGCGGCATTTTTTCAACCGCTCAGGTGACAGCCCGCTCGCTCACCTGTCTCCGGCAGACAAAGATGCCATGAGGGAGAAGCTCTACGCGGTGATTACAAGCACTAAATCTATACGCCTGCTAGCAGTAGTAGTTGACCAGTCCCGCGCATACGCATCACCGGGGATCACGTGCCTCGATGACATTTACCAACGGGCATACAAGGTCCTCAGCGAACGCTTCCAGTACTTCCTTCAAGACCTGCAGCGAAACAGTGGTATGACCGTGAACGGCATGATCGTCATGGATAACCGCGGGCCGAGAGACGACAAGCTGCTGCAGGACTTCCACAGCTCCTTGGTGAATGGCGAGGGAACAAACCGCAGCACCTACAACAACTTCGTGGAAGGGCTTTTCATTGCACCTTCTCACCACAGCGTCGGGATCCAGCTCGCGGACATGGTGGGGGGTGCCGTGTACCGGGCAGAGACGAAGGGTGACCGGCGTTTCCTCGATCCCCTCCTGCCGTCCTTCCGTCAAAGTCCGCAAGGACGTGTTGAGGGTTTTGGAATCGCACGGGTGCCACACGGGCGTTAAAGTAAAGACGCCGTGTCAGGGTCTCCCCTAAACCTGCGATAACGACGCAGTCACGGCGTAATGCAATACTCGCACAGTTCAAGCAAACTGGCCACTCAACTGACTACCGTTGAGGTCCCCGGAGATGCCTTGGTCACCCTCCAGCTGGGAACAGGTTGCGCAGCCGTTTGTTCCTCTGCCGCCGCTCCCAACTGCTCATAGGCGGATCATGGACGGGCCTGCTGAGACGCTTGCGGATGGCGGCCAACTCCTCGGGTCCGAAGCGTGCGTGGCGGCCGATCATCACAGCTGGCCATTCCCCTGCCGCAACCCGCCGCCGGACTGTCTCGTACGACACTTGGAGCGTTTCGGCGAGTTCCCGGACCGTGAGATATTGTGCTGGCGCTGTGGCCGCGATCGTCTCCCGCATCTCCCGGATGTCGTTACGCAGTTGCCGCACTTCCTCGAGCAGGGGCTGCAGGACGTCGTGGAGGGCCTTATCTGAGGCAACACGCTCTAGGATCTTGTCGGCTGTAAATGCTTGGTGATTTTCCACCAGCCCACGCTATGCAGAGCGGTGGAGCCGCGTCCACGAGCCGTCAGTGCCTGGTTTGCGCGGTCTCGGCGTTAGCCCCTGGGCGACAACCTCACCTTCTTAGCTCACCCAAATGCAGGGTGGCCGCACGCAGGACGTTATGGAGGTCCTTCTCGGCAGCCGTGAGGCCTGACTTCGCATCAGGGCCGGTGCTGGGAACAGGAGTCAAGCCGATCACGGAGTCATCAACCCTGTAGACGTCACGGTACGAAGGCTTAGAAGCGTCGTCGCTGGTGTAGTTCAGACGAAGCGTGGCTCCTGATGCAATCCCAGCGGGATCGGTTGTTCCGTCAACCCATCGCTCATTTTCGCCCAAGCCAAGCTTCCACATGGTCCTAAGAGATACACCAGGCGGTAGAGATTGCGGGGTGCTGAACATCTTCCGAAGGGGACCTGTAAGTTCGTCCTCTATTTTTGGCCAGGTGTCACAGTCAATCAGGAGTTCCCGGGCCGTCGACTTCCCCGTATTGGTGATGAGCAGATCCCATGTTGATTCGCCGGCCAGGCCGGGCACCAAGTGAGCATAAACATAGGGCCGGGTCTGCTCGATGCTGTCCTTCTCCATCTGTCTGTGTGCGGCTTTGCTTTGATCCAACGTGGCCTTGGCTACCCTCCAAGCGAGGACAGCCCCGACCAGAAGGCCGAGGGAAAGGACAGCCGTGGCCAGGGCCGCATAGGCCGCCAGCCAAGCGGCATCGGCGGCCGACTGGGCTATCTCAGCCGAACGCTGGGCGAGTTCATCGGGATCCATTGCAGCGATAATTTGCACTGGACCAGCCTAGACCGGCAGCGTCAGTGGCACGGGCAGGAACAGCGAGCCACCGCCGTCATGTACTCGTAGTCCGGCTCCATGTCCTCGTACCTGCCGGCTGCAGCAGCCGCTTCGTCCTCCGCGGCTATCCGGTCCATCATCGGCACGAAACCTTCCGGATCAAACTTCACCATTCGGGCAGGCTAAAAGGTACGGTCCGACAGGGCAAGATTTGGATGACGAGGCAGACCGGGTGGGGGCGGCGCCACTCCGTGTGCGTTACCGGTGGCCTGTAGCCTATGACAATGCAAAATGAAGAGGACCCGGGCAAGGGGCCATTGATTGGGACGCAAGGGGTTTCTAAGGTCCTCGTGGAAGCGCTTATCGACGGGACAGCAGTCATCCTCAGTGTGGCCCTTCCTGCTGGCGCTCCCCTTATCGCAGCAGGAGCCACGGCGTTGAAGGGTGTAGGGCCGCTGCTGCAAGAGCATCAGGACAAAAACATCAACATGATGATGGCTGCGGGTGGAACCGAAGGGGGCATGACCCCCGAAGAGTTGTTGGCGGCCGTTACGGCTGACCCCGAACGCCTACTGCCGTTCGTCACCGCTTGCGACGCTGCAAGACGGACCGCTCTCGACGACAAGGTAAAAGCACTGGGCCGTGCCGTGGGTCAACTTGCAAATGACGACGCACTTGTCGACGAATCGACGATTTGGATAGACATCTTTTCCAAGGTCGATCGGGCACATGTCCGAATGGTCAAAGCACTTTGCCAGATGGACCCTGAGCATGAGGGGTATTCACGGCTGTGGAAGCGCTACGAACTTCGTGAAGAATGTGGCCTTTCATCTACAGTTTCGGTGCTTATAAGTACGCTGCTGTCGCTCGGCCTGATGCGGGAAATCCCCTTCGAGGAACTTTCACAGCACGATAAGGCGCGTTGGGGCGTCAGTGTCCCCGGCCCAAATTACTCGCCTCTCTATGGAAAAGGTCCGTTGACCAGTAATTTCATGCAGAGGCTAGAAGCCGCGTCACAAGGCTGAGATCCCGGTGCAGGTGAACTCGATAGTGAATGACGGCCGGTACTGTCAGTGCTATGGAATTTCCGTTGGAGACGGTTCAAGTACAGCTTGTGAATTCGTTGTGGGAGCAGGTTCTCCCTGCTCTTGCCTTACTGATCTCACTTTTCTCGGTCGCGCTGACGCTTCTGTTCAGGTATTTCGACAGGTTGAAGCTATCGGCTGCTGCCGACTGGACGACGGTCATCGCTTCACCTAAGCAACCATTCACGGGGCTCGACCGGGTAACGATCGAGGTCACCAATCGAAGCCGCTCTGCAACCACAGAAGTCACCGTCCTGACGCTGCTGACCAGCGAAAAGAAAGTGCTCGGTCAGCTAAGCCTCCAGCGATGGCAGGAGGATTCTGAGCTGCCCATCACTCTTGCACCAGGTCAGAGCGCCTCTGTGAGCTACTCCGCCGAGCGGCTAGGAGAATCGCTGAACACCAAGGGTGCAGGCGTTGAATGGGTCCGGGCAATGGCGGTTTGCGGCCATAAAACAGTATTCGGGAAGAAACGGCGCGATATTGTGAAGCGCCTCAGGGAATACGCGGCTGAAAACCCGGCCATCCGCTAATCCTGCCGAGGGGGTCTGACTTGAGGTCAGTTCCCATGACCAGCCGAATACTCGGGCATCCGATAATCGACGTTCTGTCACTCTAGGCGCGGAGGTATTGGCGGAGCCCGGGAATGGCGAAATCTACTTTGCCGTAGCCGGCGGACTCGATCAGGCCCGCCGCGATGAGCCTGTTCCGGTATTTGGAGACGACATTGGGCTTGGCTTTGAGGAGGGCGCCGATCTGACCGGCGGCAGAAGGGCCATCTTGGGCGGCCATCGCGTCCAGGAACTCGCGATCTCGGTCTGAGATGTCCGACAGTGCTGACTCGACGACCACTAAGGTGTTCCGGCGTTGAGCGGCAGCAATTCCACGCTGGACACGGCTCTGGTCCAGTTTCCATCCCGCTTTGTCGGCTTCCAGCCAAAGGTAGTAGCCGACCAGTTGGATCAGGAAGGGATACCCTTCGGTGGCTTCGGCTGCCTCATTGATGAGGTCGGCGGAAATGCTGATGCCCCCCTTGCTGAAGAGCTCGCTGTACGACGTGTTGACTTCCGCGATGGCTGCTTCGTGGAGATTGATCCTGTCAGCCCGGCGCAGGAAGGTGGCAACGCCTTCGTTCAGGAGGTCGGACACGGCTGATGGCAAGCCTGCGAAAATCAAGCCGATGGGCAGCCCGTCGCGGATGAAGTGCTGGACATCGGCGGCCAGTTGGGCGATTTCCACCCTGTCAACGGCATGTATCTCGTCAATGGTGATAACGAGTCCTGTGCCTTTTGCAGCCAGCAGGTGCAGCAGTTCGTTTCCGGTCCGGCGCCAGTCCGCGGACCGTTCCGGGGGGAGCTGGGTTGTCAGTCCGAACCCTGCTGCCGAAAAAGCGGTGATCTTCCGGGATGGAGGCCCGTCCCCAAGTTCGTCGAGGATGCGGAGCATGTCGTCACCGACGCCGGCTAGGAAGCCTGGCGTGGCTGTCCGGGAGATGACGGCCCATCCGTGATTCCGGGCAATGCCCTCAGCTTCGCTCAACATAACCGTCTTGCCGATGCCCCGGGAGCCGGTGATGATGGTCAGGAGACCTGGCGCGCCGGAACCTTGCTGGAGGCCGTACTCGAACTCGTCCAACAACCCGGCGCGCCCGACCAGTTCGGGAGGCGTGGCCCCGGCCGTCGGCTTGAAAGGATTCTGCATCGCACGCCCCCTTGGGTGAAACCAGGTGAAACTGGTGAAAGTGGTGAAACTCCTGCAACCATAAGCCGTACCGTCCGCCAGGATCAAGGCGGGCAGTGGTGGCGGTAGCATCGGGCCATGACCGGGGAAGAGAACTACATCGAGCACGCGCTCATTGTCGGCAAGGAATTGACCGGCCTCAGCCTCGAGCAGCTGGGTTTCGAGCCCCGGCTGGAGGATCTTGATGAACACCAGCGAAATCGACTGGACGCTGATGACCTCGAGCGGATGAGTTCAATCACGCCGGCACGGCGAGACCAGAGCCTGTTCCAGGCACAGCTCCTGGCCGGTGCGCTCTGGGAAGCATCGGCAGTCCTGATCGACCAGCTCTTCGAGGATCTTGACAGCCTCGTTAAGCTCGACCGCATCGACCGCCAAGACATCGCCGCCACCTTCGTCCTGTCCGGACTGCCACCCCGACAGGCCGACAAATACGACGTCCGATTCACCCGGCAGTTCATCGTCATCGCTGCGGACATGACCGGAATGCTGATCCGCGGATGGACCCGCCCGTCGTGCGTCGCCCAGGAACTCGCGCTCCGCTGCCTTTTTGACCAAGTGGAGATCATTCAGGACCTGTACGACCTGGACCTTCCGCGCGACTGGCGCGGCATGCTGGAACAACACATGTTAGAGGACACGGACAGCGAAATGCTCTACCAGAACGCCATGGACGGCTTCGAAGACGATGTCGATCTGAACAAGCAGCTTGGCTTTGCGCCCATGAAACTCGAGCACTGGTTCGAGCCCTTCAACAACGCCTCTGTACCGCCCTTCGTGCGCTGAAAAGTCTCAAGTTAGCCTCTCTCGGCCACCCCATGCCCAACGCCGATAATGAAGATTACGTCAAGCCAGAGGCTGCGTGATGAGTCAGATGAATCATTCAGACCCTCTCCCACGGAGTCCCGCGCCAGGCGTTCGAGGCCCCTTCGTGCCGCAACGTTCAGGGGTTCTGTCCGAGTCCAGTCGATGCTCCAGCCATGACCGGGCGGGCCGAGCTTGAGCCCCGAATGACAGAAAAGGTGCCTCTGACCCGCAGTTCCTGCATTCGTCAGGGCACAACGCCCGCCCTGTTTGGGGCGGGCGTTGTGCCCTGACGTGCTCTAGGCGTCGATCACAGACTCAGGTGAGACTTTTGCCTGGGAGGCCTCGGCAGCGGCGCGACGCTTCATCAGCATCGTGAAGTACATGGAGGCGCCGGCACCAATCAGACCGATCACCGCAGTTGTCACAAAGTAGACGCTGTTTGCGCCTCCGACGTTGTCGCCGAAGTTGGTGTAGATCGCGCTGCTTATTTGCGGCAGGACGATGTCGGGCAAGTATCCGAAGAAGGAGATGATCCCGATCGCAATACCGGTCACCGCAACCGGCACACGGCACTCATCGAGAATGGACCAGTACACGCCACGTACCACGTACATCACCAAACCTGCCGCGACAATTAGCACGTAGATCAGGCCAATCGGCGACCCGCCTGGCAGCACCGCGAGTGTAATCATTAGTGCCGCAGTGAGCGTCATTGCAACTGTTAGCACCCTGGATCGACCGAACTTGTCGGCGAGGAATCCGCCGCCGAATCCCCCGATCGGGCGCATCCACAGAACGATCACCGTGACGACGCCGGCACCGACTTGTGATACTCCATGGTTTACGTTCAAGAAGCCCGAGAAGTAGTAGTGACCCCAGAACAGCGTGTACCCGCAGAAGAGGATGACGATCATTACCCACACCTCGCGAATCTTCAGGATCCCTGCGATCGCGGTAAACGTCGATTTAACGGATCCCTTGCTCTGAGCGTCGGCCTTGATCTCGTTATCACGCCCGCCTGGCATGAGGAAGAACAATCCTGCGGCGATCACGATGATTGCGATGCAGTACATGTAGACAACCGCTTGGAAGCCGGCGCGCGTTGCCGCTCCGTCTGCCTCACCCGGACCTGCGGCGAAGGCAAAAACCGCGACCGCGGCGCTTGCCAGAATTGCCTCTACCAATCCCCGTCCACCGTCGAGAGCACCAAAATAGCGGCCTTCCTCGTTCGCATCGGCGAGCAAGTTCACCGTCTTCAGAATCGCGCTCCAGAACGTGAAGACCGTCGCGAAACCCCAGATGAGGTAGATGTACACCAGGGTGGACTTGTCGGGGACCTGCGCGTACCACAGGCCCGCGCCGGCCGTCAGCAGCAATGAGAAGATGATGAGGAACTTCACCGGGAAGCGGTCAGCCAGCCATCCGCTGGGCAGATACCCGATGACGAAAATGATGCCGAGCATCGTATAGAGGTTGGCGAGCTCCGCTTGGTTCATGTCGAACGAGATGAGGATGGTCTCCTCGAAGTTCTGGCGTAAATAGACCAACGGATAGATGGATCCTGCGGCGAGGATCAGAAGGACGAGCTCGAAAATCTTCCTTGATTGGGCGAGCTTGGGCATATCGTCATACTCCTATTGTTCGGACAGAATGCTGTGAGTGCGTTCGAGGATGGCGTCGGTCTCCGCGGAGATATCCGCGTAGACCGCGCCGAGTTTGCGGTATAGCTGCGCGCGGGCCGCGTCGGGCGTGAACCCGTCGGCTTCGTGCACCATTCGTGATGTGGCCTCGTCGATGTCGCGGTAGATGCCGCACGCCACGGCGACGCAGATCGCCGCCCCCAGCCCGGCAGCGTTGCGCACTTCATTGCGCACGACTGGCAGGTTGAACATGTCGGCGAAGATTTGCATCCCCACATCGCTGTTTGAACCGCCGCCTGAGATGACGAGCTTTTCGACCTGGATGCCGAGCTCTGCCTCCATGTCCGCGACATTCTGTTTCATCCGGAACGAAATGCCCTCCAAAATCGCACGGTACATATGCGGGTACCCGTGGCGTTCATCGAAGCCGATGAACATCCCCTTTTTGTGGGGCTGCGTTGGCGAGGCCAGCCAGTCGAGAACGCACATGAGGCCGTCGCACCCGGCCGGCACTTGAGCGGCGAGGGCATTGAGATGCTGCTCAGGCGTCATTCCTGCATCTGATGCGGCCTGCGCGATCTCGGCACCGACGAGGTTTCGGAGCCAGGTAACGGTCCACATTCCCCGGCGGATGCCGGCACTCTCGTAGATGTAGCGCTTCGGCTCCGATGCGAAGTTAGTGAAGTAGCTCTGAGGATCCGCGACAAAATCCTCGCCGACGACCATGCCGGCGATGTAGGTGCCGAGTGAGATGAGTCCGGTGCTCGCGTCGCGCAGGCCCGCGCCGAGCGCCTCCGTTGCCTTGTCGTTTGCGGTGTGGACGACAGGAAGGCCAGCGGGGATGCCGGTCTCCGCAGCGAACGCCTCTGTCACATATCCGCCGATTTCCCCCGGCATCTGTAGCTTGTAGAGCATGTTGTGCGGCACGTTGAAGGAATCGAAGGTTTTCTGGTCGGCGAACCAGTCCCAGGTGTTCACATCCATCGGCCACGGCCCGATGTAGTTCGCCGCGGTGTCCGTGCGGTTTCCTGTCAGTCGTCCCATCAAGTAGCCCGAGGTAGTTGTCACATACGCGACTTCGTCGTTTGTATGCTCGTACGGGCGTGACAGACGGTGGTCCATCCAGCTCTGCACCGGCTCCGCGAGGGTGCCGTCTGCACGCACCAAGGCACGGCAGCACCGAATGGTGCACAGCCCCACCCCGACGATGTCGGATATGTCGCCGGTGAAGGCGGCCAGTGCCCTGCGCGCCGCAGCCACGATCGTGTCGTACAAGTCGTCGTCAGGGTGTTCTGCCGTGCCGGGCCGGGGGGTGTGCATCGGAGCCAAAGCTTCAGCCGCCTCGCTCACGATTCGGCCCTCTGTGTCGAATATGAGCACCTTCGAGCTCTGTGAGCCGCCGTCGATACCCACGATGTACTTCTTTGTCATCTGTTAGTCGCTATCCTCCGGCGCTCAGCGCACCAGGTATCCGCCGTCGACGCTCAAAATATGACCGTTGACGTAGTCTGAGGCGCGGCTGGCCAAGAACGCCGTTGCACCCATGAGGTCCTGCGTTTGCCCCCAGCGACCTGCTGGAACGTGATCCATTACCCGCTGGTTGGCTTGGGTGTTTGCCCGCGTTTCGGCAGTGAGGGCGGTGGCGTAGTATCCGGGTGCGATCCCGTTGACTTGGATACCGAACGGAGCCAGCTCGTCGCAGTAGGCCTTCGTCAGCCCGGCAATGCCGTGCTTTGTCGCCGCATAGGCCGGTGACCACTGACCTCCCAGGAACGAGAAAACCGAGCAGATGTTGATGATTTTGCCGCTGCGCTGGGGCACCATATGCTGCGCTACTGCGTGTGACATCTCGAAGGCTGCGGTGAGGTTAAGGGCCACCATCGGGTCCCACTGGGCGCGTGTAAATTTCAACACGTCCGGCTCGTTGATGCCCCGGCCGGCGCAGTTGATGAGTATATCGACGCTGCCAAACTCATCGACGCAGGCATCGACTACCCGCTTCGGGTTTCCCTCGGCAGTGATGTCAGAGCGAAGGTAAGAGTAACGGGACCCGGCGTCCTCAACGAGCGCACCCGTGGCGCCGTCATCGGGCATGATGCTCGCCGCGAGCACGTTCGCGCCCATTTTAGCCAGCGCCAGGGTAAAAGCCTGCCCCAAGCCTGTATTGCCGCCGGTGACTATCGCGTTCTTCCCTTTCAGGGAAAAGAAGTCCGCGCCGAAGTCGGCGATGTCCATGTCGTTCATGAGTACCTGTCAATTAGTTGGAAAGGGGAGCTGCCCTGAGGGAGCGCGCTCGGGTCCGTGAGGTCCCGGCGCTGCACCCGGAGGGTATAGCTACTTCTGAAGGGGGAAAATTGTCCCGCGGTTCATGATGCCGTTGGGGTCGAACGCCGACTTGAGCGTCTCGAGCATGTAGAGCGATGAACCGTACTCCTCCGCGAGGAAGTGCGTGCGGTGCTTGCCGACGCCGTGGTGGTGACACATTGAGCCGCCGAGTTTCAGCGTCTCTTCCACGATGATGTTCTGGATCGGGTCGTGGTAGGTCGTCCGCTCTTCGGTGGGGTCAACGTCGACCTTGTAGTAGTACACGAAGTACATGTTCGTGCCGTTGAGGTAGCTGTGGCTGGAGTGGCCACCCAACATTGTGAACTGCGCGGGAATCTCAGCGCGAATGCGCTTGAGCGCGTTTTCGTAAATGTCGCCGATGACGCTCCAGTTCCCGGAGATCTCGGTCGTGAACCCGTTGACGAGCGTCTCGCGGATCTCGATGCGCTCTTCTTCGAGCTTGGATACATCCCAGTTCAGATGGTTGAACCAGTCCTCGATCAGGGCTCCATCCACCTGTTCAGCGCCCTCGAACGAGGCGACGATTTCTTCGATCGCCGTGCCGGTTGCCTGGGCGATGCGCTCGGGGCCTTCGGCCACAAAGATCAGTACACACCGGCCGTCGGAGAAGTGCTTGAAGTGGTAAAGGCCATCTTCCTTGTCGTACAGCCGCGCCACCGACGGGCGGTACCCCTGGGTAACAACTTCCCGAAGGATCTGAAGGCCGGTCTTGATGTCATTGAGCAGGTACCCGTAGAACTTATTGTTCTCGGGGTAGTACCGGAAGATCTTGACGGTCACTTCAGTGATGTAATTCAGGGCGCCTTCATTGCCGATAACGAGGTGGCGGATGTCGGGCCCGGCGGCGCGACGCGGGACGTTCTTGATGCGGCAAATCTCACCGTTGGGAAACACCGTCTCGACGCCCACGACCATATCTTCGATCCCCCCGTAGAGGGTCGAGAACTGCCCGATCGAGCGGGTGGCGACGAGTCCACCGAATTGGGCCAGCGGTTTGGACTGCGGCGAGTGCCCGGTGGTGTATCCGATTTCCCGCAGCTCGTTTTCGAGCTGCTCCAGGCCGACGCCGCACTGCACGGTCGCAAGCATGTCTTCGGTGTTGATATCGATGATCTGGTCCATCGTGGAGCCGTCGACCACAATCGAGTTCTCAATGACAGTTTCCAGGCCGCCCTCCGTGGCGCTGCCGCCGGTCTTTGGAACGACGTTGATCAGGTGCTCATTCGCGAAGGAAAGGATCTTTGCTACGTCCTCAGTGCTCGACGGCTTCAGGACAGCGGCCGGAAGCGGGAGCGAGTAGACGCCAAAAATGTTCTCGACTTTGTAGTAGCGGTCGACGCTGTTCTCTTTCAGTACCTGTTCATCAGTGATGACCCGGTCAGAGCCAAGCATCTCTGTGAATGCAGCAACGATCTCTTCGCGTGTGATCTGGTCAGTAAGGGTGGGAGACAAGGATTCGGGTTCCTTTTTCATAGGGAGGTCAGGCAAGACGACCTCGTCGGGGAGATGAAACAAAAAAGAACAGCAACCTCCCATGGAATAGGAGGTTGCTGTTCTCTAGGCTCTAGCAACCATTCCGCATGATGCGGAATGTGTATGAAGTTTGACGCTACTGTAGCACACGTCACAAGGCCGTCCAGGCGCCGGTGTCAAATGAAAGGCAACTTCTCAGGAGCCGCAGAGCGGGAGTGAAGACTGGATCGACGCGTTTCGAGAAGTTAGGGCGCGGTCCCCGGCGGGGGTCCTCCGTGAGGTGTAACCGAGCTATAATCGTTCATCAACTCTGAAAGAGGCCATCGGTGACCACAGCGCGCGCGGGCAAAGGTACGTTGGACAAGACGGCCCACCCGATCGAGAAAATTCTGCTGCTGCATCCAGTGATCGCAAGCATCAAGGACGAGGGCGGGTTGCGGGCAGTGATGCGGACGCACTGCCCTGTTGTGTTCGTGCTTTTCGGCTCCGTACTGACCATTGCGGACATCGTTAAGACTTTGAAGGATGATGGGCGCATCGTGTTCGTCGACGTCGATTTGGTCGATGGGTTCTCGACCAAGCCTGTCGTCATCGATTTTTTGACGCAGCACACGGAAGCGGACGGTGTGCTCAGTTCGAAATCCATGATGATCAAGCACGCGAAAGCGACAGGACTTCTCGCCATCCATCGGCTGTTCCTCGTAGATTCATTCAGCTACAACAATGTGCCAAAGCAAGTCGCTATTTCTGGCGCAGACGCCATCGAGATACTGCCCGGGTGCATGCCGCGCGTTATTTCGTGGGTTCGCGAGGACACTGATCTTCCGCTTATCGCGGGAGGTCTGGTATGCGATAAGCAGGACGTCATCAGCGCATTGGGGGCCGGGGCGGTCGCCATCGCATCGTCCAATCGCGACGTCTGGCAGATGTAATTCGCTGAGGCGGCAAGCAACCCAAGGCCGCATGAATTTGGCGTGCCGAGAGGCGCCTCCTCCGATGACGTGGCTGCCGGTAAGGGCCGGCCGCGCGGCAGAAGTGCTGCCTGGATATCATTCCGTCTACGGGCGTCAGGGCGCCTCAGCGTCGTGGCACTCCGCTTAGAGCGGAGAAATTTTCGTAACGTCAGGCATTTCCATCGGGTTCGGCCCATTCCAGCGCGGCGACAATGTGTCCTTCGTTGGGAAGCGTCTGTTGTTCGGCGGGGGGAGACTGTCGTAGGTGTAGGCGGCGACGGCCATGGGTGAAGCGGAACGACCCAAGCTGTACCGGGCGCTGCGGTCGTTTTTTGCTGCCGCAGATAAGGATCCCGATGGTCTCGTTGTGGTGGTCCCGTCGGAGGACGTCGTCGACGAGGGCGACGTAGAAGTTGAGCTTGCCGGCGTACTCGGGCTGGAACTTGCCGGTTTTCAGCTCAATGACGACGTAGCCCGTTAACCGCACTATCGGCCGGCCGTTGGCGGCTCTTCACCACGCGGAGGGCGCCAGCCGATATATCAGCTTCCACGTCACCCAGGCCGTGGATGGCACCCAGGCGGCCTCGTTGAACGGACTTGGGGTTGACCGATGAAGGCACAAGGCTCCAAAGTCTGTTACTACGGGAGTCTGTGAGTCGCTAACTGCAGGCCGATAGCGGATATTATGTCGTGTTGAGGGCTTCATATTGCATCAGTTGCATCATTTTCTTCCTACGGCCACATCGACTTGCAGGTCGAAGCAACGCCTGATGACGGCGTAAAAGCACATGAGCAGGCGCCTGTTCTGACGACTACTGAATCACTGAGGGTGCGCGAGCGGCTGTGGTTTTCCTAGGGATGAGGGATGGCCGCATCAGGGTGTTGACGGCCTCGGTGCGGCCACCTACCCGTTCCAGGAGCAGACGGCAGGCGGCAGCTCCCATATCCAGACCGGCTTGATCGACGGTGGTCATCGCAATTGGCGCCAGCGATGTCGTGAATATGTTGTCGAAGCCGGCTACGGACATGTCCTGTGGAACCCGGATGCCTTCGCCCCACATTGCCGTGAGGATACCTATGGCTGCGACATCGGCGCCGGCAAAGATGGCGGTGGGCGGTTCGTCCCGGGCCAGGAGCATTCTCCCAGCCTGTTCGCCGTCTTCCTGGCTCCATTGGGACTGGACGATGTCGATCCCGTCGCCGAGTCCGTGGCGGATCATCGCGTCGACGTAACCGCGGACGCGCACCTCTTCCGGCATGCGGGCGTCGTTCTTGCCGTCTGTTGTGTGGTTGATGTACGCGATACGGCGATGTCCGAGCCCGACCAGGTGGTCCACCACGAGACTTGCGCCTACGAAGTCGTCGACGGCAACAGAGTCGAAGTGGGTGCTGGAGCCGTGACGACCCAGGACCACTACCGGGATGTTGGCAGCTACAGCTTCCAGTTCTGCGTCTGTCCCGAGCGGGGAGATGAGGACGACTCCGTCCATTCCACGGTCAATGAGGTCTTCGATCATGCGGTTTTGGGCCTGTTTGCCGGAGCCTGAGGGTGCTACGAGCAGTCGGTACTTGCGCCGCTCAGACTCCTGCCGGATGCCTTCGACGAGCACGGAGGAGAACTCGTTGTGCAGGTCGGCAACAACGACGGCGATGGTGTGCGTCCGACCCCGCATGCCCCGCGCCGACGCCAGGGGCCGGTAACCCAGGGATTTCATTGAGGCCTCGACTTTGGCCTTCATCTCCGGGCTCACTCCATAGGCATTGCGTAGCACCTTCGAGGCCGCGGCGGTTGATACCCCGGCGAGGCGCGCGACGTCGACGATCGTGGGGCGCTTGCTCGCGGAAGCAGTGCCCATGGTGTCCACTTGCCTTCTTTCGGGTGTACTCATGCCAGACAACCCTTCTTACCGCATCTCATGCCGCCTCAATATGTGCGGCCCCTTGGCAAATCACTTCTTTGTGATCTACGCTATAGAAAGTGTATAACGTACTACACGAAAAGTCCGCTATTTATGGACCGCTAGCGTAGAACGTACTATTTAGACCAAAACAACTTGGATGATACTGAATCCCCGGACAGTAGATGAATCAGGCTCGGCACCCCGGGCAGATTGAAACGATTCACAGCCGTGGGCTTTCAACTCCGCCGAACAGCGGTACGTCCTCAACGAAGAGAATGGACAATGCGATGACGCAGCGTGAACTCGCGAGCCCTCCGGTGGGAGTTGCTGGACCATCCGTAGCGGCCCGGCCGGAGCTTCCTGAGGCCCGGCGTCGTGGCCGCGACACGGGCGGGGCCGGCGTCAAGGTGCCCTGGTGGTTCGTCGTTCCCGCACTGGCTGTCTTCACCGCTATCGTCGTCATCCCCAGCTGGCGGGGTGCCTTCTACGCTTTGACGGACTGGGACGGCCTGTCTCAGAACTTCGAGTTCATCGGATTCGACAACTTCATCCGGGTCTTCCAGGACAAGGCGGCCGGAGCGTCGATCATGAACACCGCACTGTATGCGGTGGGCATCATGGTCGTGCAGAACTTCATCGGCCTGCTCCTGGCGCTGGGCGTGAACTCTGCGATCCGGTCCCGTAACTGGCTGCGGGTGCTGTTCTTCGCCCCCGCGGTCGTCACTCCGCTGGTTGTTGCGAACCTGTGGCAGTACATTCTTGCCCCGCAGGGTGCACTGAATGTAGCGCTTCGGGCGGTCGGCCTCGACTTCCTGGCGCAGGACTGGCTGGGCAACGCGCAACTGGCATTGCCCGCGATCGTTTCGGTTGTCGTCTGGCAGTTTGCCGGCTACTCCATGGTGATCTTCCTCGCGGGGCTTCAAAGCATTCCGGAGGACGTGTACGAGGCGGCCAGCCTCGACGGTGCCGGGTCCTTTAAGACCTTCTGGAACATCACCCGCCCGCTGCTGGCGCCGTCCATGACCATCAACCTCATGCTGTCCCTCATCGGAGGCCTGAAGCTCTTTGACCAGGTCCTGATCATGACCCAGGGAGGACCGGGCAGCGCGACCGAGTCCCTGAGCACCATCGCCTACAAGGATGCGTTCCAGTTTCAGCAGTTCGGGTACAGCATCGCGCTGACCCTCGTTTTGACCGCTTTCGTTGCGGTTGCCTCCCTGATCCAGTTCACCCTGCTCCGCCGAGGAGAAAACAAATGAAGCGCTACACCCTCAAGACGGGCGTCCTTGAGGTCGTCATGGTCCTGGTCGCCCTGCTGTTCGCGGCCCCCGTCTACGTCCTACTGAACACCGCGCTCAAATCCGGTGGTGTGACCACATCGCTGGCCCCGACCACGGACCCGTCGTTCGATAACTTCGTGACCGCCTGGGTCAGCGGTGGCCTAGGCCCGGCAATGATCAACAACATCATCGTCACGATCGTCTCGGTGTTCCTGATCGTGGTCGTCAGCGCCTCTGCCGCGTACCCACTGGCACGCATCACCCGCACCTGGTCCAAACTGACTTTCGCGTTCTTCCTCGGCGGCCTTCTGATCCCGGGGCTGCTGGCCCTGATCCCGCTGTACACGACCTTCCGCGATTTGCAGCTCATCGGATCGATCTGGGGGCTGATCCTCATTTACGTCGGTGCGCAGATGCCCTTCTCCATCTTCCTGTACGTGCAGTTCCTGCGCTCCCTGCCGCTGGACTTCGAAGAAGCAGCGACGCTGGACGGGGGCAGCCCATTCCGGGTGTTCTGGCAGGTTGTCTTTCCGCTGATGCGGCCCATCACCGGCACCGTGGTCATCCTGAACACGATCCACGTCTGGAACGACTTCTTCACTCCCCTGCTGTACCTCTCCGGCAGCGGAACCAACACCATCCCAATCGCCATTTACTCCTTCACGGGACAGTACGTCAACCAATGGGGAACTATCTTCGCCGCGCTCATCATCGGCGTCGTCCCCCTCCTGATCTTCTACTTCCTCCTTCAAAAAAGCATCATCAAGGGCTTCGCCGGAGGGCTGAAGGGTTGAGCCGACGACGTACCCAACGTCAGGGCACGACCGAGACCACCACCGCACCAACCACCCCACCCAACCCGCTCCACGCATCTCAAGGGAGAACCATGCGTCACCAGAAAGTCCTCACCGTCATCGGTGCGATTGCTGCCGCAGGCATCACGCTCACAGCCTGCTCATCGAACGCTCCGCAAGCAAGCAGCGGGACCGTCACCGTTGCCCGCCTGTCCGGCTCGGACGATAAGTGGACCGCCATCGCAGACAAGTTCCACGAGGTCAACCCTGACCTGACCATCGAGTACACCATCATCCCCACGGATGCCTACAACCAGCAGATGGGCACCCGCCTGTCCGCCGGCACGGCTCCGGACGTCCTGAACGTCTTCCCGGGCAGCGGCAACGCCACAGCAGTCCGGACCCTGGCCAAGAACGGCTACCTCGCGGACCTCACGGGCGAAGGTTGGGCCGCGTCCCAGTCCGAGTCGACCACCTCCGCCACCAGCTACGAGGGCAAAAGGTACATGTTCACCGACGTTGCCACAGCCAACATGCTGGGCGGGGTGTATAACTCCAAGGCCTTGGCTGATGCAGGCCTGAAGATCCCCACGACGTACTCCGAGGTCCTGACCTTCTGTGACGACGCACAGAAGGCCGGCAAGGTCGCCTACGCTCTGGGCGCGCAGACACAGTGGGTCACGCAGCTGGTCACCTACGCGCTGGCCGCTACCGATGTCTATGCCAAGGACCCGGACTTCAATGAGAAGCAGCTGAACAAGGAGGCGACGTTCCAGGACAGTGCATGGGTTGATGCGATGACCAAGTACAAGGAAATGTTCGACAAGGGTTGCTTCAACAAGGACGCACTCGGCACCTCCGTGGACAACCAGACAGCCATGGTCGCCGACGGGCGGGCACTCGGAGCGATCCAGATCTCGACCATGGCGAACCCCATGACGAAAGCCAATCCCGACCTGAAGGTTCAGCTTGCGCCGCTGCCCTCCACCGACAACCCGGCTGATACCAGGCTGGCCTTTGGTCTGGGCGTGGGCTGGGGTGTCAACGCCAAAGCCAAGAACGCAGCCGGTGCCAAAAAGTTCGTCGAGTTCCTCGCAAGCAAGGAAGGCAGCGCGATGAACGCGGACAAGTTTGGCGTAGCCCCCCAGGGCGAGATCGAAGTCAACGAGGTCAACAAGCTCAACATCCCGTTTGTCCAGGATGAAAAGACGGTCCCGTTCATGGACGTCGACTGGCCCTCACCGCAGGTGCAGAACCTGCACCTGACCGGTGTCCAGGAGATGCTCGGCGGTTCCAAAACCCCGACGGACGTCCTGACCTCGATGCAGGACGCCTACACAGCAGCGCTGAAGTAGGACAACACCCGCAGAAGGCGGCGTTCATCGTCGATGAACGCCGCCTTCGCCGTGACGCCCTGCACCGCAGAACAGCAACCCAGCCCCCACCAGACCGTGACGAGCCGATAAGAAGATGACGAGCAACGAATTGGTCCAGGACCAGCAGAACCTCACCGGCGAGGACCTGACCGGCCCGTGGTTCAAGCTGCCCACCAAGCCCTTAGAACTGACCGACAGTGTGGCCTTCACGACGCTGTTCCGGGCACGCGTCCGGGTCGAGCCCCTGCTCGACGGCGGGACCTACCTGCAGATCGCTGCCGACTCGCGCTACCGGCTGACCGTCAACGGCGAACTCCTCGCCGCCGGGCCCGCCAAACCCTCCGGCGGAACCTGGTTCGCGGATCTCGTGGATCTCGGCCCGGCACTCGTCCTGGGCGAAAACATCATCGGCATCGAAGTGCTGTCCTACTCGGTGTCCACGCTCGGCAATGCGTCCGTTCCACGCACCGGCAGGCCCGGCCTCTACGTCCGCGGAACGATCGGCTGCACCGACCTTTCAAAACCCGCGGCATGGAAGTGCAAGCCGGTCGCCGGACGTCGCTTCCACCAGGGCCGGAACACCCTGTTCCTCGGCAACCAGGAGACCGTCGACGGGTCAGCTTGCGAACCCGGATGGTTCGACCACGACTTCGACGACGCATCCTGGCCAACCCCGCTTCCGGACACGCTGGAGCCATTCAGCGCCATTCCGCGGCCGTATCTTGCGCCTCGGCCAATCCCGCACCTGACCCTGGATGCCGTACCGATCGCGAAAGTCGTGTCATCGTCGGACGCCTCGCTGGACTGGGACGCCCTGATCCGTGGCGGCAGCGTCGATATTCCGGCAGGACGCGACGTAGTAGTCGACCTCGACGCCGGCGAACTGATGACCGCGTTCGTTTCGCTCGCCTTGGAAGCGGGCAGCGGAGCGTCACTAGAGCTGACCGCTGCGGAGTGTTACGAACAAACCCCCACCGACGTTCCATGGCTTCGCCGCAAGGCCGACCGGACAGACCACGTCAATGGTGACCTCCACGGCGATCCGGACCACTACCGGGCCGCCGGAACCGGCACGCCCGTGCACGCGGAAACATACTCGCCCTTCTGGTTCAGGACCTTCCGGTACGTTCGCCTGCGCATCACGACAGCAGAGGCAAGCCTCCGGATCCGGGCACTGAACCTGACCAGAACCCACTACCCCCTGGATATCAGCGGCTCCTTCGCCTCATCTTCGGACAAGGACGCGGCACTGTGGGAGGTAAGTGTCCGGACCCTGCTGAACTGCATGCACGAAACCTTCGAAGACTGCCCCTTCTACGAGCAACTGCAATATGCCATGGACACACGCGCCGAAGCACTCTTCTCCCTCCACCTCTCTGCCGATGACCGGCTGATCAGACGCGCCATCGAGGACTTCGCGGCCTCCGGAGACCCGACGGGGCTGACCGAGAGCCGCTCACCTAGCGTCGAACCGCAATTCATCCCCGGATTCTCGCTGTATTGGGTCAGGATGGTCGCCGACCACGTCGATCACATCGGGGACCGGGCGTTCACCGAACGCTTCATCGGCAGGATCGACGGGGTTCTCGGCTGGTTCAACGACAGGCTCTCCACCGACGGGTTCATCATCTCGCCCGAAGACAACGGCCCGGTATGGAACTTCGTCGACTGGACCGACGCCTGGCGCATCAGCCGCGGTGTCCCGGATCTTGGGCCCCGACGGACCAACACCATCGCCACGTTCATGTACATCGCCACGTTGCGGGCAGCCGCTTCCATCGCCCAGTTCTGCGACCGCACCGGGCTAGGCCTGGAGTACACCTCCCGGGCCGACAACCTCACGGAACAGGTCACCTCCGGGCCGGCCTGGGACACAGAAACCAGATACTTCCGCGACAGTGACCGCGGATGCCCCGCCAGCGTTCACGCCCAAGTATGGGCAGTGCTCTCCGGCGCCGTGAAAGGCGACAAAGCGGCCGACCTGCTCCGCCGTGCTGCCAGTGATGACCAGTTGGCTCCCTGTTCCTACGCCGCCACCCTTGACCTGTTCGACGCGCTCCGCAGCGCCGGCGTCGATGACGCCATTGTGTGGACACCGTGGGAAGAGATGCTGGCCATGAACCTCACCACCTGGGAAGAGGACACTGTCAGCCAGCGAAGCGACTGCCACGCCTGGGGCAGCGTTCCGCTGCAGCACTTCCCCCGCTACATCCTGGGTGTGCGCCCTGCAGCGCCCGGCTTTGCAACCGCCACCATCCACCCAGCCCCCAGCGACCTCAAATGGGCACGAGGAACCGTTCCAACACCGCAAGGACTCATCACCGTCCACTGGACACGCACCGGCGAAGACCGACGGACCGTCACCGTCACTGCGCCTGCCGGGCTGGGAGTAATACCTGCCGACACGGCCACCAACATCACCGAACAGCTCGACTCCCGCCAACGCACACTCACTTTCACGCTTTAGACAAGTGGCCTTCCACGCAAGAAATGAGACCCCATGACACCCCAGAATGACCTCCGCACCGCCCCCTACACCAACCCTGCACTGCCTATCCCGGACAGAGTTGAAGACCTCCTGGGCCGCATGACCCTGGAAGAGAAGGTCGGCCAGATGTTGCAACTGGACGCCCGGGGAGACCTCGGGAACCTCGTAACTGAAAAACTCGTCGGTTCCCTCCTCCACGCATCACCCGAACGGATCGTCGAAGCACGGGATCTCGTCCTGACAACCCGCCTGCAGATCCCCCTCCTCATGGCTGACGACTGCATACACGGGCACTCCTTCTGGCCCGGAGCGACAATTTTCCCCACCCAACTGGCAATGGCCTGCACATGGGACCCTGCCCTGGTTGAACGCGGTGCCCGCGCCACGGCGGTGGAAGTGGCCTCGACGGGGCTGCACTGGACCTTCTCCCCCGTCCTCTGCATCAGCCGCGACCTGCGCTGGGGCCGGGTGAACGAGACGTTCGGCGAAGATCCACACCTCATCGGTGCCCTGGGACAGGCGATGATCCGGGGCTACCAGGGAGACGGCCTCACCGATCCGACCGCCATTCTTGCCACCGCGAAACATTTCGCCGGGTACTCCGAAACGCAGGGCGGCCGTGACGCGAGCGAAGCCGACCTCAGCCGCCGCAAGCTCCGCTCCTGGTTCCTTCCCCCGTTCGAAGAAGCGGTCAAGGCAGGATGCCGGACCTTCATGCTCGGCTACCAGGCCATCGACGGGGTACCGGTCACGGCCAACAAGTGGCTGCTCAACGACGTCCTGAAAGGCGAATGGGGATTCACCGGAACCCTCGTGACCGATTGGGACAACGTCGGCCGCATGGTGTGGGAACAAAAAGTCTGTGAGGACAACGTCCAGGCGGCCAAAATCGCCGTCGAGGCCGGCAACGACCTGGTCATGACCACCTCCCAATTCTTTGAAGGAGCCCAGGAAGCCGTCACGCGGGGCGACCTCGACGAAGGCCTGATCGATGACGCCGTCCGCCGACTCCTCACCCTCAAATTCGAGCTTGGACTCTTCGAAAACCCCCGCATCCCGGACGGTCAACAGCAGGCAGAAGTCATCGGCTCCGCCGCCCACGCCCAGACCAACCTCGACCTGGCACGCAAGGCCTTGGTCCTGCTCACCAATGACGGCACCCTCCCCCTGGATGGAGGCCTGAGCGCGACGGCCAGTGGAAAAGCCCAAGGGCGCGGCGAGACACGGACCATCGCCGTGATCGGACCCAACGCTGACGACCAGCACGCCCAACTCGGAGACTGGGCCGGTGCCTCCGGACAAATCCCCTGGCTCCCCGACGGACACCCGCGGCACCTGACCACCACCGTCCTCGACGGGTTCCGCGCCATAGCCCCTGACAACTGGACCGTCACCCACGCCAGAGGCGCCAATATCGGCCATGAAATCCCGGACCCGGCAGGGCCCACCCTCATCGACGGCCAGCCTCGGCCGAAACTCTTCGTCCCCGCCGGCAGCGACGAAGCGATGCTCGCCGAAGCCGTCGATACGGCCCGGAACGCCGATTACGTCGTCGCAGTTATCGGCGACACCGTAGCCCTGGCCGGAGAACATAAATCAACGGCAACCCTTGAGCTGCAGGGGGGCCAAATCGAACTGGTCGAACGGCTCATCAAAACCGGCGTTCCCGTCATCGTTGTGCTCATCCAATCAAAACCCTCGGTCCTCCCCCAGTCTGTCCTGGACGCGGCAGCGATCATCGAGGCCTTCAACCCGGGCATGCAAGGTGGGCTGGCGATCGCCGAACTGGTCCTGGGTCTGATCGAACCCGCTGGGCGGCTGCCGATTTCCTTCGCCAGGCACGCAGGGCAGCTGCCGATTTACTACAACCAGGTCCGAGGCCAGCACGGCGAACGCTATGCTGACCTCTCCCAAGAACCTCTGTTCCCCTTTGGCCACGGCCTCAGCTACACCACGGTCGAGTACAGCGACCTCCAGCTGCTCACCGACAATGTCACGGCCCACGGGCAGGTGGCAGCCACTGTGACCCTGACAAACACCGGAACACGACCAGCCACCGAAACCGTCCAGGTCTACATCGCTGACCTGGTCACAAGCGTCACGTGGGCCGAACGCGAACTAAAGTTCTTCGCCCAAGTCCAGGTCCTGCCGGGCCAATCCGTCGACGTGAAGCTCTCGCTTGCGGCCAGTGCCTGTTCGCTGGTGGACCAGGACGGTCAGCGCATCGTAGAACCAGGCACCTTCGATCTCCTCGTAGGACGAAACTCCCGCGATCCGCAGATGTTGTCAGCCCGTTTCCGGATTTCCCAGTAAGTACCAGCCCCAAAGCTGCCGCATAGGGCAGGGCAGGGCAGGCCATGCTTTCAGTGGACCTGCCCTGCCCAGGTGCTAAAACCGACGAAGCTTTCTCAAGCCCGTGAACGCAGCCTCGTCCCCTGGGGCGAATACAGCAAGGTCCAGGTCCGACGATCCTTGACCGGCGCATCATTAGGCCAACTTTGCTAGCCCTTCAGCTCCCGCGGACATAACCAAGACCCTTTGAGGGAACCACAACGTTCGGTACTAGTCGGCGTGCAGGTGGCGCATGATTCAAGCAATTGACGATGCTCGTATAGGCGTCAGATCAGACACAAAATCAAAATATTGCTCCGACACGGGTTCCCATTCAGCACGTCCCGATCCTGAGCGGAGGTTCTGAGCGTGCTGCTATGGCGCAGGTGTTTCTGAGGAATTCCACTTCTGGCGCGGCGGAGGTTAGAGGGTGAGCTTCATGCCCTCATGGCTGGCGGCGAAGCCCAGACGCTCATAAAAGCGGTGGGCTGCAGGGCGGGATTTGTCGGTGGTCAGCTGGATAAGTGAGCAGCCGCGTTCACGGGCATGTCCAATGGCCCACTGCATCATAAGTGCCCCGGTTCCTTGGCCCCGCAACCTCTTGGCCACGCGCACCGCTTCAATCTGGGCGCGCCAGGACCCTTTCCGGGACAGTCCCGGGATGAAGCTGAGCTGGAATGTGGCCACCACATCTCCACCGAGTTCTCCGACAAGCAGTAGGTGGGCGGGGTCGGAGTCGATTGCTTCAAAAGCTAGTTCGTACGGGCTTGCATCGTCCTCACTTTCCCGTATGGACCCGAGCTGGTCGTCTGCAAGTAGCTGCAGGATCTGGGTCAGGTCGGCTTTGGTGGCGCGCCGGAGGCTGAAGGTTTCTGAGCCGACGTCGGCAGTCATCAGGGCGGGCGTAGCGGAGCAGTTTGATGCCATCACCTCAGCATCCCACGTAGGCCCGTGGATCGGTGGTCACATCAACCGATGCCTGGATGCTAGGTGGGCAGACAAAACGGTAATGGAACTGGTCGTATCAGGCTCCTATGAGGTCATGTCCGCCTGGCTCTACACCCCCTTTAACGGACCTTGAGCCGGCGGACAGATCGTCGGGAAGACAGTGCCGCCTGGTACGTCAATTTTGGGCTGGGTCACGCCGGCTCAAGGACTGTTCCGGTACTACCGACTTTGGCTGCGGAACCAGCACATGATGGGCCTCCGGCCTTCGACGGCGTTTGGGCATGCGCGCCCGTCGATTAGCTGGAGGTGGTTTCCGCGACAATGTGGCGGGCCTCAGTCATTTCCGAAGTCGAACGTGTGGGCGCGAAGCTCTCGCAAGATTTTTCCCGTCTCGGAATGCAAAAGGTTCGGACCTGCGGCCGGTCGGATACGAAGCATTCAACCTCACTCATGTCTAGGAGAAGTCGGTTGCCCAGTGATTCATCGTGGGTCCAGAGCAGTCCGTGGTTGGGCAAGTTCGAGGGGTTCGTACCGGCGCAGGTTGGTCCCGGTGGCGATGATGCTGCGCAGTTCCGGCAGCCCGCCGGCCACGGCGCCGGCTGCCCGTGCCTGGACGAGGATATTGCCCAGCGCCGTTGCTTCGACGGGACCGGCGATGACGGGGCGCCGCGTGGCGTTCGCGGTGAGCTGGCAGAGCAATTCGTTTTGGGAACCGCCGCCGACCACATGGACCACGGTGACGGACCGGTCGGCCAGGCGTTCGGCAGCCCGGATGGTCTTGGCGTAGCCCGAGGCGAGGCTGTCCATGATGCAGCGGGTGATGGCCGCCGGATCATCCGGCAGGACGTCACCGGTGTGGCGCACGGCAGCGCGTATCCGCTCGGGCATGTTCTCCGGGGCGATGAAGCAGGGGTCATCCGGGTTGATTCGTGGTCCCCCTGCCGATATCGCTGTGGCAGCGGTAAGCAGAGCAGTCAGCTCCAGCTGGAAGCCTTCGGCGGCCCAGGTCCGTTGGCATTCGCTCAGCAGCCAGAGGCCGCCCATGTTGCGCAGGTAGCGGACGGTACTGTCCACTCCACGTTCATTGGTGAAGTTCGCTTTCCTGCTGGCCTTGGTTAACACGGGGTGCTTTAGTTCCAGCCCCACAAGGGACCAGGTGCCGGAGGAGATGTAGGCGAAGTTCTCCGCCTGGGCGGGAACGGCTGCGACGGCGGACGCTGTGTCGTGGGATCCCACGGCCACCACCTGCGTGTCCTGGGGAAGGCCTAGCTGCGCCGCGACGGCCGGCAGCAAGTGCCCGTAAGTCTCGCCGGGTTGGATGAGCGGCGGGAACACGTCCTTCCGCAAGCCCAAGGCTGCCATGAACTCTGTGGCCCATTCCCCCGCCACAGCGTCGAAGAGCCCGGTGGTGGAGGCGTTGGTGGCCTCGGTCTTGCGATTCCCCGTTAGCAGGAAGGCAATCAGGTCCGGGATGAGCAGCGCCTGTAGCCCATCCAGGTTCTTCTCGGTGGCCAGTTGGTAGATCGTGTTGAACTGCAGGAACTGCAGCCCCGTGGTCCCATACAGCCGTTCTGGGCCGAGCTTGCGGTGCACCGGCTCCACAGCGGTTCGGCCGCGCTCGTCACGGTAGCTGAAGGGCTGGGCCACCAGCTTCCCGGCGGCGTCCACCAGGCCGTAGTCCACGGCCCAGGTATCGATACCGATACTCGCGATCGTTTCACCCTTCACCGCTGTAACAGTGGCAGCAGAGCGCAGGCCCTCAAGCACCTCGGCGAGGAGGGAGTCGAAGTCCCAGCGGAGGCCGCCATCGATCTCCACCACCCCGTTCGGGAAGCGGTGCACCACCTCGAGCTGCACGTCGCCTTTGGCTACCCGGCCGAGGATGACGCGGCCGGAGGAAGCGCCGATATCCACCGCGGCAAAAACGCGGGAAGCGGGAGCGGCGGAAACCGCCCCGGCCTGGGCCGGGGCGGTTTCCCTGTTCTGCTGCTCGCTCATCGCAGGAAGGCTGCGGCTACTCCGGCGTCCACGGGGATGTGCAGGCCGGTGGTGTGGGACAGTTCATTGCTGGTGATCACGGCGGCTGCGTTGGCCACGTGTTCGGGCAGGACTTCGCGCTTGAGCAGGGTCCGCTGGGCGTAGTACTCGCCCAGTTTCTCCTCGTCCACGCCGTAGACGGCGGCGCGCTTGGCGCCCCAGCCGCCGGCGAAGATGCCCGAGCCGCGGACCACGCCGTCGGGGTTGATGCCGTTGACGCGGATGCCGTGCTCGCCCAGCTCGGCCGCGAGCAACCGAACTTGGTGGGCCTGGTCGGCCTTGGTGGCGGAGTAGGCGATGTTGTTCGGGCCGGCGAACACCGAGTTCTTGGAGGAGATGTAGATGATGTCCCCGCCCATGCCCTGCGCGATCATGACCTTCGCAGCAGCCTTGGCCACCAGGAACGAGCCCTTGGCCATGACGTTGTGCTGCAGGTCCCAGTCCTTCTCGGTGGTTTCCAGCAGCGGCTTGGAGATGGAAAGGCCGGCGTTGTTGACCACCAGGTCCACGCCGCCGAACGCCAGGACAGCGGCGTCGATCGCCGCAGCAACCTGCGCCGGGTCCGTCACGTCCGCCTGGACGCCGACGGCGACGTCAGGCCCGCCAAGTTCCTCGGCGACCTTCTGCGCGTTCTCGAGGTTCAGGTCCGCGATGACCACGCACGCCCCTTCCGCGGCAAGGCGGGTGGCGATCGCCTTGCCGATGCCCGAGGCTGCGCCGGTCACCAGGGCGATCCGGGTGGCGTGGGACTTGGGCTTGGGCATCCGGGCGAGCTTCGCTTCCTCCAGCGCCCAGTACTCAATCCGGAACTTCTCGGATTCCTCGATCGGGGCGTAGGTGGAGACCGCCTCGGCGCCGCGCATCACGTTGATGGCATTGATGTAGAACTCACCGGCAACCCGGGCGGTCTGCTTATTCGCACCGAAGGAGAACATGCCCACGCCGGGGACCAGCACGATGGCCGGGTCCGCGCCGCGCAGCGCCGGGCTGCCCTGGTCCGCGTGCCGGTCGTAGTACGCCTGGTAGTCCTCGCGGTAGTCGGTGTGCAGTTCGTGCAGGCGGGCAATCGAGTCCTCGATGGAGGCATCAGCCGGCAGGTCCAGGATCAGCGGCTTGACCTTGGTGCGCAGGAAGTGGTCCGGGCAGGACGTGCCCAGGGCGCCCAGACGCGGGTGCTCTGCAGCTTCAAGGAAGTCCAGGACGACGGCGTCATCGCTGAAGTGCCCCAGGACCGGCTTGTCCGTGGAGGCCAAGCCGCGGATCACCGGTGCCAAAGCTGCGGCCTTGGCACGGCGCTCCGCCTCAGGCAGGGCGGCGTAGCCGGGGAGCTTGGCGCCGAAGGGTTCAGCCTTGCCGTTCTCGGCGATGTACTTTTCGGCCTCCTCGATGATCCACAGCGAGTTCGCTTCCGATTCTTCGCTGGTGGCGCCCCAGGCGGTGATGCCGTGGCCGCCCAGGATGGTGCCGACCGCTTGTGGATTGGCTTCCTTGATCGCGGCGATATCCAGGCCCAGCTGGAAACCGGGGCGGCGCCAGGGTACCCAGACCACCTTGGTGCCGAAGATCTTCGTGGTCAGCGCCTCGCCATCTACCGCGGTGGCGATCGCGATGCCCGAGTCCGGATGCAGGTGGTCCACGTGCGCGGCGTCGACCAGCCCGTGCATGGCCGTGTCGATCGAGGGGGCTGCGCCGCCCTTGCCGTGCAAGCAGTAATCGAACGCTGCCACCATCTCGTCTTCACGCTCAACGCCGGGGTAGACGTTCTTCAGCGCGTTCAGCCGGTCAAGGCGCAGCACGGCCAGGTTCTCCGGCTTCAGGGTGCCCAGGTCACCGCCGGAGCCCTTGACCCAAAGCAGTTGGAGGTCCTCACCCGTGACCGGGTCCTTCTCCGTGCCCTTGGCGGACGTGTTGCCGCCGGCGAAGTTGGTGTTTCGCTTATCAGCGCCCAGGCGGTTGGAACGGGAAATCAGGTCTTCAACGGTCTTATTGTCTGTGGTCTGAATACTCATGCTTACGCGCCCCATCCGGCTTGCTGGCCGCCTGCGCGGTCTTCGTTGATTTTCTTCTGGTACCCGCTGGCCTTGTAGGCAGCGATCGGGTCGGCGGGCAGGCCGCGGGATTCACGCCAGTCGGCCAGGACCGGCCGCACGTCGGTGTAGAAGGCATCATTGAAGATGCCGTTGGCGGCCAGTACGTCTCCGGCGCGCTGGGCTTCGGTCAAGGCCGCAGTGTCGATAAGCATTGCGCGGGCGGTCATCTCCTGCACGTTCAGGACTGAGCGGATCTGGCCCGGAATCTTCTCCTCCAGGTTGTGGCACTGGTCCAGCATGAGCGCGACGCCTGAGTCCTTGCCGAACCCGCCTCCGCGGATCACCTCGTGCATGATTCGGAACAGCTGGAACGGGTCCGCGGCGCCCACGATCAGGTCATCGTCGGCGTAAAAGCGGGAGTTGAAGTCGAACGAGCCCAGCTTGCCCAGACGCAGCAGCTGCATGACGATGAACTCGATATTGGTGCCGGGAGCGTGGTGGCCGGTGTCTAGGCAGACAAAGGCCTTCTCGCCCAGCGCCAGGGTCTGTGCGTACGAGGTTCCCCAGTCCGGAACGTCCGTGTGGTAGAAAGACGGCTCGAAGAACTTGTACTCCAGCACTAGACGCTGGTCCTCGCCCAGGCGGGCATAGATCTCCTGCAAGGACTCGGCCAGGCGGTCCTGGCGGCCGCGCATGTCATCTTGGCCCGGGTAGTTCGTGCCGTCCGCCAGCCAAATCTTCAGATCCCGGGAGCCGGTGGCATGCATGATCTCAATGCAGTCCAGGTGGTGGTCGATCGCCCGGCGGCGGACGGCGTCGTCAGCTGACGTCAGCGAGCCGAACTTGTACTCATCATCTTGGAACGTGTTGGAGTTGACCGTGCCCAAACCAACGCCCAGCCCGGCCGCGTACTCCTTCAGCGCGGCGTAATCATCCACCTTGTCCCACGGGATATGCAGCGCAACGGTGGGCGCTAGCCCGGTCAACTCGTGGACCTTCGCCGCATCCGCCAGCTTCTCCTGCACGGTCCGCGGCGTGCCGGGCGTGCCGAACACCTTGAACCTGGTGCCCGAGTTGCCGTAGGCCCACGACGGGACCTCAATCGCGAGCTCCGAAAGCCGGCCCAGCGCCGATGCTGTGTTGTTCATGATGTTTCTTTCGTCAGTGTTTGGCAGTGAAGTGCTTGGAAGATTTAGTGTTCGAGGACGGCGGTGTCAGCGTTGCCACCTGTGGCCGCGGCCAGCTGTCCGTCGAGGTTGAATACCTCGTCGAGGACCCGGAAGCCCTCGTCCGGCGGAACATTGCTGTCCCGGAAGAGTGTGGCCATTTCCGCCTGCCAGCGCGCATTCACACTGGTCAGGGCCATCCTGGCTTTGATGGCGTCGAAGTCATCGCACTCCACGTAGCCCACCAGCAGTCCGTCGTCGTCAAAAAACAGCGAGTAGTTGTTCCAGCCCGCCTCCTTGAGCGCGGCCAGCATCTCCGGCCAGACGGCAGCGTGGCGCCGGCGGTACTCCCCCAGCAGCTCCGGCTGGACGGAGGATCGGAAGCAAACCCTCATGCTGTACTCCTGTGGACGTTTCGGGTGCGGCGGAAAAGCGGAAACTAATTCGATCGGCTCTTAATGCGTACCGTCTTTGAATCGTTTCATTGTGACGATTCAAAGTACTATGGACGGAATAAGGGTGTCAAGCGATTCACCCAGACGGGCAAGTCGATCTTCGGAGGATCAGCAGGATGTCGCGTGCAGCCAGCATCAAGGACGTCGCCACCCATGCGCAGGTTGCGGTGGGAACGGTTTCCAACGTCCTCAATAACCCGGACCGCGTCTCCAAGCGCACCAAGGACAGGGTACTCCAGGCGATCTACGAACTCGGCTTCGTCCGCAACGACGCAGCCCGGCAGCTGCGCGCAGGGCACAGCCGGACCATCGGCGTCGTGGTACTGGACGTCGGCAACCCCTTCTTTACGTCCCTGGTCCGCGCCGCCGAGGACGCTGCCGCCGTGAACGGCAGCGCCGTGCTGCTGGGCGACAGCGGCCACGACGCAAACCGGGAAGCGCACTACATCGACCTCTTCCAGGAACAGCGGGTCCAGGGCCTGCTCATCTCCCCGGTTGGCGACGTGGCCGACCGGCTGGATGCCCTCCGGCAGCGCGGCGTACCCACAGTTCTGGTGGACCGGCTGGCCGACGAGGACCGCTTTAGCTCCGTCTCCGTGGATGACGACGCCGGCGGCTACCTTGCCGCCCGGCACCTCCTCGATCTCGGGCGCAGGAAGCTGGCCTTCGTGGGCGGGCCGCTGTCCATCCGCCAGGTATCCGACCGCCTTCTGGGCGCCCGCCGCGCCGTGGCCGAGGTGGACGGCGCGGCACTGGAAGCGCTCGACTCCGACGGCCAGTCCGTGCTCTCCGGCCGCGGCGTGGGCAACCGCCTCGTGGGCCGGGGCGCCGGGGACATGCCGGACGGCATCTTCTGCGCCAACGACCTGCTGGCGCTCGGCGTGATGCAATCGCTGACCATGATGAACGGCGTGCGCATTCCGGAGGATGTGGCCCTTATCGGCTATGACGACATCGACTTTGCCGCGTCCGCCGTCGTACCGCTCTCCTCCATCCGGCAGCCCACCGACGCAATCGGCAGGACCGCCGTCGAACTCCTGACGGAGGAACTGGACGCCAAGCATCCACGGCACCGGGCCGTCGTGTTCACGCCAGAACTGGTTGTCCGCCAAAGCACCGCGGGCGCGGAAGCACGGTCATGATTCCTCGATCTTGGCGCAGTAGACATCGGCAAGCGATCCAGAGGTAAATCCGTGCGATGTTGCTGAGCAAATTCGTGCGTGAGTGTAGCGAGGGCGGTGATCAGAACGCCGGACGGTGTCCAAGGGTTGATTGCCGCGCCACGAGGTGTGGCTGAAAAATAACGCTGCGGGGTGCACTGTCGGGGTTGCGGATATTGGTCATGAGCAATTCGATGGCCGCCTTGCCGAACTGTTCCGCCGGCCGGTGCACAGAGCTGAGGGGCACTATGGCATCAGCTGCGAATTCAATGTCGTCGTACCCGACGATCGCCACGTCCTCTGGAACATGAACACCGCGGCTAATGAGCCCGTGCATGACTCCGATAGCAAGCAGGTCGTTCGCTGCAAAAATGCCGTTTGGACGTTCACGCGCTTCCCGCGACCCGAGGAGTTCACCGATCCTGCGGCCTTCGACGATCGTTCGGCCGGCAACCTCAACCACCTCGAGTCGCGCTTCCGAACGGCCTTCCAGTGCCTCCCGCGCCCCTTTGAGGCGAAGAGCCATCGTCTCTACCGATAAGGGCCCACCAACGAACGCGAGATGGCGTGCTCCCACGTCCAGGAGGGGACTTGCCCCGATATGTCCACCTGAAGCATCGTCGATAAACGCCGAGGAGGCTACCTCGGGGGCGATAATTCGGTCCAAAACCACGGTTGGAATTCCCCTTGAGCGCAGCCGTCGTATTCTGCTCTCCAGGGCTCCTACGGCGGACAGCACGATCCCTCGGACCTGCTGAATTTCGAAAAGATCAAGGTACCGGGACTCGCGGTCAGCGTTGCCGGCACTGTTGGCAAGCATCACGGAAAAGTCCTCCCTGTCAGCCGCTACTTCGATGCCTCCGGAGACGGCGGCGAAGAACGGATTGCCGACTTCCAGAGTGAGGTGGCCGTTGTCTGATTGAATCGTTTTAATTAGAGTCAGGTCTGACTGGCTTCCGGTCTGCACCGCATTCCTTTTTGCGGAGCGCTCATTGGTTGCCGCGTTAGTCATATTGAGCGGAAGCGTCAAGGGATGATCGCGACGAGCACGACCGCACCACCAACCGCAACCACTGTCCAAGGAACCTTTATGCCCTGTCACCGCCCCACCGCGGCATACGGCCGCAACACTGCCCATAGCAGCGGAGCCGGACCCTCACCTAAGGAAGCGCGATGACCGAGCCGACATGGATAGCGAAAATGATAGCTCCCCGTCAGGTAATCGGAAGCGCACCGCTGCTGCGTAAGGAGTTTTCGCTTCGCGATGATCACGGACCCGTCGTAGCGGCGTCGTTGTACGCGACAAGCCACGGGATATTCGAAGCAACTATTGGCGGCACCCTCGTACACGACGACCTTTTCAGCCCGGGCTGGAGCAGTTACGAGTGGCGGCTCCGTTACCGCAGTTACGATGTTGCGCATCTGCTTGAACGCCAGAACGTGTTGGGGATCTCTCTGGGCAACGGGTGGTGGCGCGGGCGTTTGGGGTGGACTGGTGGAGGCGCTTGGTACGGGGAACGGGTCGCCGCTCTGGCGCAACTGGAGATCACTTATGCCGACGGGTTCGTTCAGTTCGTGGTAACTGATGAGACGTGGTCGGCTGGTGCTTCCGAGGTCCTCTTTGACGACCTTTATGATGGCCAGACGGTAGACGCGCGGCTCGTTGATCACTCTTGGACGAAATCAGGAGCAGCACCCAAGGATTGGGGGCCCGTTGATGCCGTTGCGTTCGATACGTCCACACTCACGCCCTATGTCGGACCACCTGTGCGTCGCGAAGGCGTGATCAAGCCCGTGAAGATTTTCACGTCACCCAGTGGCAAGACCTTGGTCGACTTTGGTCAGAACCTGGTGGGTTTCCTTCGCTTTAGCGTTCGCGGTGTTGCAGGCGACGAAGTTGTGATACGACACGCGGAAGTACTCGAGGAGGGGGAAATCGGTGTGCGACCGCTGCGCACGGCGCGTGCAACCGACAGGCTGATTTTGAGCGGTGGAAACGATCATTTCGAGCCCACGAAGACTTTCCATGGGTTCCGCTACGCTGAAATTTCGGGCTGGCCCGGCGCTCTGACGGGGGATTCACTCGAAGCAGTAATTGTTCATTCAGCCCTTCAGCGGACAGGGTTCTTCGAGTGTTCGGACGAGCGCTTGAATCAGCTGCACAGCAACGTCGTCTGGGGGCTGCGGGGAAACTTCGTAGATCTGCCCACAGACTGTCCTCAGCGGGACGAACGCCTCGGCTGGACGGGAGACATCGCTGTCTTCGCTCCCACGGCGGCCTTCCTTTACAACGTGGACGGGTTCCTCCGTGACTGGCTGCAAGACGTGGCCGCGGAACAGAGAGCGGCTGCCGGAATCGTCCCATTCGTGGTTCCGGACGTATTGAAGCGCATCCCGGAGATAAGGGATCAAGAGTTGTTTGCTCTGTTCGATGGGACGGTTCCCCCGACGGCCATTTGGGGTGACGCCGCCGTGTGGGTGCCGTGGGCTCTGTGGACCGCGTACGGTGACCTCGACGTCCTGAAGACACAGTACGATTCGATGGCCGCGCATCTGCAGTCCGCCGCCGAGCGCCTCTCACCGTCAGGATTGTGGGATGAGGGCTTTCAGTTCGGCGACTGGCTTGACCCCACCGCGCCGCCCGACAATCCCCTCGAAGCAAAAGCTGCCCCAGGCGTAGTGGCCACTGCCTGCCTCTATCGGACAGCCAGCATTGTTGCTGAGGCTGGGCTACTTACAGGCCGACCCCAGGACGCTGCCGCTGTTACCGCATTGGCAGAACGAATTCGGCGAGCTTTTAAGCAGAACTACGTCAGTGATGACGGCCGAATCCTGAGCGACGCGGCGACGGTGTATGCACTCGCGATCGTCTTCGGATTGCTCGATGAGCCGCATCGACAGCTGGCAGGGGACCGGCTCGCTGAACTCATTCAGAATTCCGATCACCACATCAGTACGGGATTCGCTGGGACACCGTACGTGGCTGATGCTCTCACGCTGACGGGACACCTCGACGACGCCTACAAGCTCCTCCTCCAAGAAAACAGTCCGTCCTGGCTCTATCAAGTGGCAATGGGTGCAACAACGGTGTGGGAGCGATGGGATTCGATGCTTCCCGACGGAAGCATTAACCCCGGTGAAATGACGAGCTTCAACCACTACGCCCTCGGCGGCATCGCGGACTGGATGCACAAGACTCTCGCCGGGTTGGCTCCCCTTGAACCCGGCTACCGCAAAGTCCTCGTGGCTCCACGCCCAGGAGGAGGGCTTACGTGGGCCCGGGCAAACCTTCTCACCCCGCAAGGCAAGGTTGACGTCGCGTGGCGGCTTGAGAATTGCAAGTTGATCATCGACGTTGAACTGCCCGAAGGGACGTCGGCCGTTCTCAATCTCGCAGGTGTCGCCTCGTCCGAAATTCCCCCGGGGCGACACTCCATCGTCGTCGACTATGACGTTGAAGCGCTCGTTTGAAAATGACGACGACGCTCCTTCTCCACGAGTCGTTGCCCTGCGATCAACGACTGTGTCGGAGGACTTCCCCAGACAGAAGGCCGCTGTGAGGGTGTGCTCCCGCTCAACTCTCCAGCCGGCCATGATCGATGAATACCGCCGGCGGCATGCCGCCGTGTGGCCGGAAATGCTCCGCGCGCTCAAGGACGCCCGCTGGGTGCAGTACGACTTCGGGGATGGTCCGCGGACCGTGGGTTGAAGACCGGTCGAGAAGAACCCCAAGGAAATTGCGCCCGCTGCGCCGGGCAGGCTAGGACTCCAGTCGAGATTCATCCTGTGCTATCCAAGGAAGCGCCCAACGAAATTGACATTGAACTTTCAGCAACGAAGAGGTCCCCGTCCCAAATGGAACGGGGACCTCTGCGATGGGCCAATCCCTGGCCGCTTAGGAGAGGTGTGCCTGCCCGTCGCCTGCGGTCGCTGTGACACCCCGAGGGACCTCCGGCACCGTCGACCCATCCGGGGCCTTCGTCAGACGGATGATTTCAGGAACATCGACGAACGCGGTCCGATCGTCCGGGGAGGTTCCTTGGAAAGTGATGAGGTGCTCGGTCTCGGTGGCCTCGAACATGCCAGATGTGTATTCGGCCCACGCTGGGCCGGTGGGCGTGACAGTCGAGACCTCTGCGCCATTAATAAGGATTGCGATTCCTTGCTTCTCCGCGCCGCGTTGAGCCGCCTGGAACCGTACTGCGTACAGCTGGCCAGGTTCGAACCCTGTCACCGATTGTGAGAATGTACCGCCACGTTGGACGAACGCGGACTGGACTCCTTGAGGGGCGTTTGCTTGCCCGAATGCGGATCCATTGGCAGCGATTCCGTCACCGTTACCGTTCAGGCTTGGAGGAAAAGACCAGTCCGACCCGGTCACGCTGTAGCCGATGCCTGTGACCGTGGGTGACTCGAAACCATTCTGCGTGAACTGATTGGGAGCTTTCGTCACGGCGAATCGGAGATCGATTCGATCGACGAATGCGGTGGAATCGGAAGTTGCAGTTCCACGGAGGGTCAGTTTGTTCTCACCGTCCGAGACGCGAGGGATTTGGATGGTGTGCCGGGTATAGGAGGCGGACGGAGGGGTGATTTCCCCAACAACAGTCCCGTCCCAGAGGACCTCAATCTGTTGCTGCTGTGCGCCGCGGGAGGCTAGATCGAAGGAAACTTCGTAGGCGAGTGCAGGATCAAGGCCCGAGATCCGCTGACTCATGCTTCCCAAACCTTGCAGGAACGCGGCTTGCCGTCCTTCGGGGGCGGCTACATTGTGGTAGACGCTGCCGTTACCGACGATTCCCGCTCCGACGCCGGGCGCGAAGGGGGAGTATTCCCAGGCGTTATCGCGCGGTGCGAACTCGGCTCCTGACGTGAAGGGGGTCTCGAATGAGGCATTCCGCACCTCGCCGGTGCTAACCCCGGGTGTGGCGACATACATGACGGACGGAGCCCAGCTGGTCCAGTCGGAAGCGGCGGGCTGCCCGGTCACGACGAAGGCGAGCCTGTCTCCCTCGGCTACGGCCAGGTCCCTGTCGAGGGTGATTCCTTCAGTGTTGGTCCCGCTGATCGCTTCGCTTTTGACTGGGACTCCGTTATGGAGAACTGTCGCGGTCACATTGCCGCCGCCAGCTCGAGTTTTGAAGGCGAGACTTCGGATGGCGACGTCACCGTCTGCCGGTGCGCGCCACACTCTTGCGGTTCCGGGTGTCTGCTCGAAAGCGGACATCGAACGGGCAGCTCCGTCCCCCCACGTGCCGTGTTGACGTGCACCAGGTGTGAAGGAAGCTGAGGCCCAGTCGTTTACTGTTGAGGCGTCGTCGCCGACCTGGTAGGACCAGCCGTCCTTATTCGCTGTGCCGTCGAATTGGTCCGCAGCGTAGAAGGGCACCGTTCCTTCGAGGGCGTGCAGGTTGCGGGCGTCGCTTGGTACCAGCCCGACAAAGTCGGCGCCCGGCTGAACGAAAACAGAATCGGCAGTCAGGTTGTTCACAATGCGGCCAGAGAAGGGAGCTTGAGCCGGGTTCAAACGGAAGAGGGAGCCCTTGCCATTGTCGTAGAAAGAGTTGCCCTCGATGTGGTGGTTCGTGTTGTAGTCATTGATGCCCGAGCGCAGTGAAAGGAATTCGACTCCAGGGCCGGCATTGCGGGCGATCAGGTTATTGCGAAGCGTGACATTGTTCACGTAGAGCTCATTGTCTATGCCCGTCATGTCATAAGAACCGGTATTTGGCACATCGCTGATGATGTTGTTCTTGAAGGTCACGTCATCGACGGCGACGAGGATGAATCCGGCCGTGCCGCCCGAGACGTGGCAAGCACCAAGGTTCTCAAACCGCGAATTCATAACGGTGAGTCCAGTGATGCCGTCGAACCGCATGCCCTCGTTACAAAGTTCGGCGTAGCCGGCGCCGTTGCCGTCATATGCGTGCACGTTGTTCACGGTGACGTCGCGTACGAGGTGCGGCGCAGCCGGTTCGGGTGCGTTTGGGGAGCCAACACGACCGTCACACGTATCGACATTGACGACGTTGAGATTGTCGTGTCCGGTGATTCGGTCAAACAGGACGCCGCTGACGAAGTAGGAGTCCGTGGGAACGTTGACATCAAAGTCGCCCGTGACCGCGGCGCCGCCGGATTGCCACAGATCGAGGTCATTTGACTCGCAGAAGAAATCTTGGACTCCACCGTTCACACGGGCTGATCCGATGCCGGAGATGTGGTGAACGTATAAGTCGGTGAACTCCAGTGATTTGTTTCCCGTGGACTTGCCTGGGAAGTCGTCCCGGTATTGGGCGAGAACTCCCGCCCCGGCGTAGCTCAGTTCGAGATTGGAGACGGTCACGTAGCTCGGGTTCTCCAGGAGCACGAGAGCGCGGCCAGCCTCAGCTTCTCCGTCCAGGACTGGCAGATCGCCTTCTCCGTACGCGTCGACAGTTATGCGGGCCTGCTCCGTTCCTTGCCCGCTTACAGTCAGGAATTCGCCGGAGTAGGTGGACCCGCGTGCGAGGAGCAACCGGTCGCCCGGTGAATATGATCGGCTGGCAGCGGTCAGGGAACACCATGGCGTTTCTAAGCTGCTTCCGGAACCGCTGTCATCACAACTGGCCGCTGCACTATTGACGTAATAAGTTGCTCCGGCCGCCACGGCTACAGTTAGGGGGGCCAATGGGCTGAACAGGAGGGTGGCGGTGACGGCCGCACCCCATAAATGGGCTCTCTGATGGAACATTCTGACGTCCTTGTCTCGATGAAGATGTATACCGCAGTGCTGCTCTTGATCAGTTCTTTAGGGGCTGCGGTAGTAGTTGGATTCCGGCTGCGACAATCCGGTTAGCTTGAGGTGAACCATGTTGACGCCTTTGTCCATTTCTGGTGCTGTTTTGTGCGTGTCGGTATTAGACCTGCCGGAATGCGATCCCAAGGAGGGACGCCGCGGCACGGTAGGTTGATGCGCGGTGCCCCACCGCAAGGCTCCAGTGGTGCCCAATCCCCGTTGACGACCACTCATCGACCCACTCTCCCGGGTCCCGGCCGAAATCCACGCGACTGGTGGTGTTTCCGATCTGTAGCAGGTCGCCGCCCACGACGGTTCCTTCGGAGGCGATGAAGGCGAGAGAGCCGTCGGCGTCCTGCCCGAGGCCAAGAAGTGTGACGGGTCCGTGGTGGACATCGAATTCGACGGATACTCCCCAGCCGCGTTTGCCGTGGTAGATGCCCAGACCGCGCAAAAGAGGGCTTTTCGCTGATACAGCCAAGTGTGCGGGGCCATCGTGGCCCATTTCGACAATGTTGTCCTCGAAGTTGAGCGCCTGGATCTCGCAGAAGGACCCGCCAGCGCCGGTTACCTGTGTGGCGAGCTGGGCAACGGTGGTGCGGAGTTCGTATTCACCGGTTGTAGGAATGCCGCGTGCAGTCAGGAGTGAGGCTCCGAGAATCATGCCTGCCGCGAGGCGTTCGTGTAGTTCCCCATTGAGTCCGCGGTGGTAATAAGCGAGTGAGTCAAGTTCAAAGTCTTCGACCAGACGATCCAAACCCACCGATACGCGTGCTCCCCAGGCGAAGTCTTCGTCTTCGACGGATGCATCGATGGTGAAGAGTTCTTTGGCCAGGTCCAAACGCTGTTGGGTTTCTGCCGGGGTAACCTGGTCAACGCGCACCCGGAGGTCGTCGAATTCGAGTACTTCGACGTGTGATCCAAAATGTGCTGGGAGGAGCGTCAGATCCGTGGAGACGTCAAGCATCCCTGGGTATACGTGTCCCATGAGCCCGTGCCGTCCGTGCCGGAGTGCCGCGCGGACGTGGGCGGCAGCGATCCACTCGCTGATGCGTCGCCACGCGGATTCCTGGTGCAGCCATCCCGAGACGGACCGGAAGGGGATACCCGCGCGCCGGAATACGTTGCCGACCTCGGGAACCGGGCATTGTCCGCAGTATGCCAGCCAATCTCCAGTGTTGAATGAGGCATGATCCATCCGCTGGGTCGGCTGCAGGTCGATGACGAGCACGGGTGCCGAGGAGCGCTGCGCAATTGGCAGGACCATGGAACTTGTCAGATAAGTGGTGAGAAAGAGGACGATGAGGTCGCAGTCGGCTGCGCGGAGCCGCTCGGCCGCTGCGGCTCCCTCCTGTGCGTCTGAGATGAACCCTACATCGATGACCTCTGCGTCCATCTTGGCGAACCGCCCGGAGACGTAGCGGGAAGACTCCTGAAGTTTGGGCAGCAAGTCAGGGAACTGGGGCCAGTAGGTGCCGAGGCCGCCGGCGACGAGGCCGATTCGCGGTTGCCGACGCACTACGGGCGTGAGCGTGCTTTGGAGGGGGGCTAACAATTCGGTCATTAAGTTGCTCTCTGTTTGGTGGTGAGGCGTAATTGCGCCTCAGGAGCCGTCGGCGAGGGGCAAATCGATGTAGGTGACAGCAACATCGCGGTGGCCGTGGCTTATGTCGTCGGCTACGGCGCCGTCGTAGTAGACGGCGAGCCGGTTGCCGTTAACCACGACGCTTGGAAGGCCAATAACGCGGGGGGACCAACCAGCGGATTTCGCGTCGATGACAACGGCTCGTTTTGCGGGGTCCCACTTGGTGACGTCAGTGGTCCAGTAAACCCAAACGGCGTCGGTGTATTCGCCGGTGAGCTGCGGCGGGACGGGGGTTACGTCATCCGCGCGTCCTATGTGGTTGGTGAACAAAAACCACGTCTTGGTTGCGGCTTCGAAGTGGAGTGAGGAATTTTCTATTTGTTCCTCCAGCGGCAGGGCCGGCTCCGGGTCAACAGTCCAGGTGCTGTCGAGGTCTTTGGTGCGGGCGATGCCCAGAGTGCGTTGGATCGAGCCGTCCACTGTGGTGGCAGCACTGAACAGCATGATGTATCCGTCATCCGTCCTGACGACCTGTCCCGGGCTGGCCGTGTCGTCGTACCAGGAGTCAGGTTTGGCGATAAACGGCACGATGTCTGGGCGTTTGCGCCACGGGCCATAGGGGGAGGGTGCTTCGGCCTTCATTGTCTGGTACGGAAATGATGGTGTCCGTAAGCCGTCCTGGGAGACGTTGGGGGTCCCGAGGTAAAACATGTGCCACTTCGCCCCGTCGAAGTACGTAGTCCCGTAGCTGGCCGATCCGGAGTCGGTGGAACCCTCGGCACCGAGGGAGAGCACGGGCCCGTGTTTGGCCCAGGTTTCGCCGTCTTTGCTCGTGGCCAGCGCTGCGAGCCACCCTGCGTCTCCGGCGGCGTCATAGTGCATGAAGTAGGTATCGTCGTGCTTCCAAACCCAGACGTCACGAGCCCCGAGTTGGTCGCAAAATGTGCGGTCGCCATGCCGGAGTACAACGACCGAATCAGAAATCGGGATGTAGGGGAGGTCTTGTCGCGGGTTCATGGGGGTCCTTTCGCTGGCGGCGTGAGTCATGCCTTGACTCCGCCGCCCAGGGTGAGTGAGTTGATGAAGCTTCGCTGCGCGGCGAGGAAAGCGGCGTAAACGGGCACGGAGGTCAACACCATGGCTGCAAACACTGGTGCGTAGCCGTACAGGAACTTCTTTGCGTTCAGATCAGCGATGCCTATGGGTAAGGTAAAGAGCTCGGCGTTGCGGATCGCGACGAGTGCATAGATGTACTCGTTCCAGGCGGTCATGAAGGTGAGGACCGCAACCGTGGCCGCAGCCGGCTTTACAAGCGGCAGCATGACGTGCCAGAAAACCTGAAACGGGGTCGCGCGGTCCAGCTCTGCTGCTTCAGAAAAAGAATCGGGAACGCTGTCAAAGTGCGTCTTGATCAGCCACACGCCGATGGGTAAAGCACCCGCCGCGTATGGGGCGATCAGGCCAACGTAGCTGTTGAGGATGCCAAGGTCACGAGAGATCAGGAACACCGGAAGTAAGAGCAGCGGGGCGGGGATCAGAAGCACACCCACGAAGACCGCAAAAACACCGCTACTGCCGGGGAATCGAAGCTTGGAAAATGCGTAGCCGGCGCCCGCGCAGCAGGCGACGGCCAGGAGTACGACCGCTAGAGTGACGAGCAGACTGTTGACGAAGTACTGCAACAACGGGGTGTTCGTGAACGCCGTTCCATAAGCGTCCAGCGATCCTGGGATGGGCAGCCCCCATGGTAGGCCAAGGATCTGCGCATCAGTCCGGAAAGATTGCATAACCATCCAGAGCAGCGGCGCGACGCTTAGCAGCGCGTACGCCCAGGCCAAAAGGATCGCAACCGGTGGCAGTTGACGGCGCGGCATCTTCCTCCGCCGCGTGTTGCTAAGAATGTGCGGTGCTTTGGAGGGATGTGCTTTCGTGATGATGCTCATGAGCGGACCTCGTTCACTCGGGCGGATCGTCGATTCCTGACCATTGGCACGGCGGCCACGAGGACCAGGACCAGCCCGATAACGATTCCGACTGCATTGGCATAGCCGTATTTGTTGTTGACGAAACCTTGCACGTAGACGTACAAAGTGGCGATGGTGGTGGAGTCGAAGGGGCCACCGCGGGTGAGCAGGTAGACCAAATCGAATGAGCGGAAGCAGTTGATCGTCACGATCGCGCCGGTAACGATGATCGAAGATTGGATCGATGGAAGCACGATGCTGAACAGCTTGATCCGGTGGTTGGCACCGTCAAGATCGGCAGCTTCCAAGGTCTCATCGGAGAGACTTGTCATTGCCGCAAGCAGGATGAGCGTCGTGAAGGGCACGGTCACCCAGGCTTGGATGAGAGATACGGTCAGCAGTGATGTTGCTTCCCCCGTCAACCATGCGTTTGCGAGGCTTCCCAGGCCTACGGCGCGGAGTGCGGAGTTGACCAGGCCGTTTTCGGGTTCCAGGATGAACTGCCACAACAGCGCCACGACGACGACTGGCATCACGAACGGCACCATGTACAGCACCTGCAACACCCGCCACCCACCGACCCGGAGGTACAGGAAGTAGGCGAGAAAGAATCCAGCAGTGACTGAGACGAATACAACGATGGCAGCATAAACAAGGTTGCGGCCCAACGAGGCGTGCAGCGCTCCGTCGCCCAGCGCTCGAAGAAAGTTGTTCACTCCGACAGGCTTCACGTCCCCGTACCCCGAAGCGCTGGTGACGCTGTACTGCGCAGCAGTCACAATGGGCCACAGGACGAACAGAGCGAGCAGAGCCGCCGCAGGCACGGCGAGGAGAACACCTGTTCGTGAATGGGATCGACGCTGCGATCGAGTTGCGGTCATACCAATGCCTTTCCCTGCGGTGGAGGTGACGGACGCCCCCTCCACCGCACCAAGTGCTTACTTATTGAAAAGTCCCTCGGTCGCCGCGGCGGCCTTTTCCGGACTCAGGTCATCGAAGATGAGTCGGGGCAGCACCTCGGTGGTAAAGGTTCTGTTTCCCGCCGTTGAGAACGCCGGCATGTAGGTCGAAGAGTCGATGAAGCCCCCGTTGGCGGCATCCACGTAGGCCTTCATCAGCGGGTTCGCGGAGCTGAGATCGATATCGAGAGAAGGGATGGTGAACTGCGTCTCCGCCAGCTTGGTCTGAACGTCGGCGGAGGTGAGATACTTCGCGAAGGCGACTGCTGCGGACTTGTTCTCGGACTTGGCGCTCACGGCAAGCACATTTGCGTTACCGCCGCCCAAAACGCGATTTGGCGTCTTCCCGTCCAACGCGGGCAACGTATACGTTCCCAGATCAAACTGGGCTCCATTAGCAACGGCCTGCAGGAAGTTCTCTGGGACGCTCACAAACTGGGCCGTGCGCTCCTGCAGGAAGAGAGCCGTTTCAGCGGCAATATCAGTCCCGATCTGGGACTTGCTCCAACAACCGGCATCAGCCATCTGCTTCACGCGTTCCAGACCCTTGATGTACTGGGGGTTGGAAACAGAAAAGTTCGCAACTTCCTCGTCCCGCAAAGTTTGATCCCACGCCAACCGAGGCCACCAGTCCATCCAGGCCGTGCCAGTCAAAGACATTGGGATGTAGCCAGCCGCGGAAAGCGCTTTGCAGTTACCGAGTAACTCATCAAACGTCTTCGGCGGAGTGACGCCGACCTTGTCGAAAATTCGGGTGTTGTAGATACTTGCCACACTGATGGCATTGAACGGCACCCCCCAGGATTGGTTCTCTGGACGTTCAGTGCCGGCGTTCGCCCCGGACATGAGACTCTGGTTGAACGTCTCACCCCAAACACCCTGACCGTCGTAGGCAGGGGTCTTGAGCGACTCATTCAGGTCATACAGCTGGTCGGCGCCAGCTAGCTCAACGAGCGAGGGGCCCTGGACTGCGAAAACGTCGGGCAAGGAACCGGCCGAGGCGTCAGCCTGCAGCTTGGTTGCATAGTCGCCAATGGCCGTGAAGCTCAATTTCACTTGCACATTCGGATACTGCTTTGCGAACCCATCAATAAGGTCCTGGTTTGCATAAGCCCACCACGTCGAGAACGTAATATCCCCAGAGATCTCGCTGGGGTTGGTGGCTAGAGCGTCGCTGGTCTGGGAGCCGCCGCCACCGGCACAGCCCGTGGCGAGCATCGAGATGCACACGGCCGCTACACCTGCGGAAATGCCGCGGAGAACTCGGTTCATAACTATCCGTCCTCTTCTTCGAGTGGGTAATTGAATGCTTTCAATTACCGTGACCTATCTAACCTCAAAGGGACGTACCGCGCAAGAGGTGGGAATGATCAGGGTGCCGACTCGCGGATAACCAGTTTTGGCTGCAGGACAACGGAGCGGTGCTGGTGGTTCGATGAGTCATCGAGTTCTTCGAGCAGGAGAGACAGCGCGCGGCTGCCCATTTCCGCTTTGGGTTGCGCAACACTGGTCAACGGCACGGATGCGGTGGTCGCAAGTTCCAAGTCTCCGTACCCCACAACGAGGGCGTCATCGGGAACCCGAAGGCCCTCGGCTTCCAGTCCGCGGATGACCCCTGTCGCAAGCTGGTCGTTGGTACAGAACACTAGCATCGGCAGGCCTCTTGGGTCGCCAGCTAGGTGCTTTGCAATTCTGAAGCCTTCCTCGATGCTCATCTCCGCAACCGTATGCTCCTCCAGTGGGATGTCTCTGGCTGACGTGACTGACAGCGTGCCCTCACGGCGCTCCCGGCACTGTGGGATTGATAGAGGCCCATTCACGAGGTGGAGGACCTGAGCGGATCCAGCAGCTAGGAGGTGTTCAGCAGCGATGGATCCACCGTGGAAATCGTCAATAACCACCGAGCAGCCCTCACGCTCGTCGGCGGTACGGTCGATGAGCACAAGTCGCGTTCCAACCGTTCGGAGGCGATGCAGTCGGTCTTCATTCGCCGAGAGAGGGACGACGATGGCACCTGCCGCTCGTTGCTGGGCAATCATTTCAAAGTGAGCTAGTTCCACCTCAGGGTCGTCATGACTGACGCAGAGTGCGAGAGCGTAACCGCGCCGTCCTGCTGCCGTGGCAATCGACTCTGTGATAGCCGCGTAGAAAGGGTTCAGAATCTGGGGTACCACTAAGCCCAGCAGCCTATTAGCGCCTTGACGCAGAGTGGCACCTGCGGTATTTGGCACGAAGTCCAATGCCTCTATTGCTTTGAGGACACGTTCCCGCGTTGACGGGGCTACTATCTCCGGGCGGTGCATCACGTTCGAGACTGTTCCCACCGAAACCCCTGCCGCTGCAGCAACCCTTGCAATGCCGGGATTTCTTTCGCCAGGCAATCAATGTCCCCTTACTCTCTAGCGATCAAGCAGGTAATCCAAGCGAAAGCGCCCAAATCAGAGCATGTTCGAAGGCCCGTTATGGCTATGCCGGTTCTGATCGTGGCAGATCGCTCCAGACATAGTTCCAATACCTTGATCCTATGATGACACCGCCTTGACGGATGGACGGGACGGACTGCAAGGTGGCAAATATTTTTTACCGAGGACCACGGCGGGATACGTGAGTGATGGCAGTGGCCTTGCCGGTTGGAAGTCCCGTCGTCGGCGGGCGAATGTTGACGGCGGCCGGATGCACCGTCTCGAGGTCAAGGTTAGCCCGGAGGAGGAAGCCCAGCTCCTTGCCCTGGCGGGAAGGCCTCGCGTGAGGATCCCGAGTCCGCAGCGAACTTCGTCCCGCTAAACACCCCTGACAACTGGCTACACTTCGTCCTCGGCATCGGCATGCCGCCGTTAGCCCAACGTCCGGTCTCGAAGAATCGAAACAGCCCTTGGGGGGCAAGTCCGTCCACAAGGCGGGCGCTTGAGCATAGGATTGGCACCCGCCACTCGGATTGCCTCTGATTGCCGACAGGTTGGGTCTGGCACCCTGTTCCGGCGCGAATGAGACTCGAAGGTTCCTCAGTTATTCGGTGGAACCTGGGATGTCGCCCGCGTTTCCGTGTACCCACTCTCCCACTCAGGGGAGAAAAGGGACTTCCATTTGAACTTAGGCTTACCTTACTTATATGCTCAGGTGAATTAGGCAACAAATTTGTGACGTAATGCCGGACAAGGGAGTACAACGTGAAGAAGAAACTATCCACTTACCTGGGGGCACTGACAGCGGGAGCGGCACTTTTTGCTGTCACCGCCTGCGGAGGAAGTGCGACGGCAACTCCCGCAGCGGAAACCTCCATGATCACCGTTGAGCACGCCCAGGGGAGCACCGCCAACGTCCCGGTCAACCCGGAAAAGGTCTTCACGTTCGATCTCGGCGTCCTGGACACCATGGATGCCCTGGGCGTTGAACCTGCCGGCGTGCCGGAAGCCGCCTACCCGGACCCACTGAAGAAGTACTCCGACGCCAAGTACACTAAGATCGGCTCCCTGAAGGAGCCTGACTTCGAAGCCGTCAGCGCGGGCGATCCGGACCTCATCATCATCTCCGGCCGCATTGCCGGCGCCTATGAAGAGCTGAGCAAGATCGCCCCCACCATCGATCTCTCCATTGATGCGGCCAAGCCCATGGACAGCTTCAAGGAGCAGACCGGTAAGCTGGGGACTATATTCAACAAGTCAGCCGAGGTGGAGAAGAAGCTCGCCGCCGTGGATACCACCGTGGCCGACACCAAGGCCAAGGCCGCAACCGCCGGCAAGGGCCTGATTGTCCTCACTTCCGGCGGCGAAGTCACCGCCTACGGGGCCGGATCCCGGTTCGGCATCATCCACGATGTTCTGGGCGTGCCCACCGCGGCGGATGTGAAGTCCGAGGGATCCCACGGTGAGGCCATCTCCTTCGAGTACATCAAGCAGACCAACCCGGACCTCCTCTACGTGATCAACCGCGATACCGCCGTCGGAACCGAAACCACCGCCAGCCCTATCCTGGACAACGAGCTCGTCCAGTCCACCAACGCCGCCAAGAACAGCAAGGTCATCGACCTGGACCCTGCAAGCTGGTACATCGTGGGATACGGCCTGAACAACGTCAAAGCAATGGTGGACGCCGTGGCAGACTCCGTCGCCTAATCCCACCGGACTACAGCATGGCCATCACCGCGGTCCGCCTCCAGGCGCAGGCAACCGGTAGCCAGCCCCGCCACTACGCGGGCCTGGCTGCCGCCGCATTTTTAGTCTTGGTCCTCGCCGCCGGAAGCATGTTCGTGGGCGTCAGCGACATCTCGCTCCCGGCACTGCTCGCGGGTGACGCGGACACCATCGACATTTTCTGGATCTCCCGGGTGCCCCGCACCCTGGCCGTGCTGCTGGCAGGCATGGCGGTGGCAGTGGCCGGGCTGATCATGCAGCTCATGGCCCGGAACCGTTTCGTGGAACCCTCCACCGTGGGTACCATCGAGTCCGCCACGCTGGGCATCCTCGTGGTCACCGTCATCGCGCCCGGCGCGCCGATGCTTGCCAAGATGCTGGTGGCCAGCGTTTTCGCGATGCTGGGCACTGCCCTGTTCTTGGCCATTCTGCGGCGGCTGCCCGCCCGCAACACCCTGCTCATCCCGCTGGTGGGCATCATGCTGGGCGGCATCATCGCCGCCGTCACCTCGTTCTTCGCCTACCGGTACGACCTGCTGCAGACCCTCAGCAACTGGATGATCGGCGACTTCTCGGGCGTCCTCCGCGGCCGGTACGAGCTGCTCTGGATCGTCGCGGCACTCATGCTGGTGGGTCTGCTCGCCGCAGACCGGTTCACCGTCGCTGGGATGGGACAGGACTTCACCAGCAACCTCGGTCTGAACTATGCCCGCACCATGCGTCTGGGACTGCTGCTCGTCTCGCTGATCTCCGCCGTCGTGGTCACCACCGTGGGCGCCGTACCCTTCCTGGGCCTGGTGGTGCCCAACATCGTCTCCCTCATCTTCGGTGACAACCTCCGCCGCGCCGTCCCGTGGACCGCCCTGTTCGGGGCCGCGTTCGTGCTGGTCTGCGACATCATCGGCCGGACCATCCAGTACCCCTACGAAGTTCCCGTGGGGATGGTGATGTCCGTGCTGGGCGCCGTCCTCTTCCTAGCCCTGATCCTGAGGAAACGCAATGCCTAAGGCGCCTGACCTGCCCTCCCCGGCTCCCGTGGACTCCGCCGCGGCCCCGTCCCGCGGCTCGGCCCGGCGCCGGCTCCGCAATCCCCCGCCCCAACTCGTGCTTAGTGTCCTGCTCGCGGCGACGGCCGCCGTCGTCCTCTTCTTCCTCTTCTTCGAACTCAAGGGCAACGTGGGCTACATCCTGCCGCGCCGCGCCATCAAGGTCGCAGCAATGCTGCTGGTGGCCGTTGCCGTGGGCGTGTCCACGCTCTTGTTCCAGACCGTGACGGCCAACCGCATCCTGACGCCGTCCATCATGGGCTTCGACTCGCTGTACATCCTGGTGCAGACCGTCATGGCCTTCGCCCTCGGTGCCGCCGCCGTGGTGACCACTCCGCCCACGCTCCAGTTCGGCGCCGAGGTGCTGCTGATGGTGGCCTTCAGTGCACTGCTGTACCGCTGGATGTTCACCGGCGCCACCCGATCGCTGCACCTGCTGCTGCTGGTGGGCGTGATCCTCGGCAGCCTGTTCCGCGGATTCTCCTCACTACTGCAGCGGCTGATGGAACCCAGCGAGTTCATCATCCTGCAGGACCTATTCTTCGCATCTTTTAACAATGTGGATCCCTCCCTGCTGGGTGTCGCCGCGGTGATCGTCGCCGTCGTCTGCGCTGCCGTGTGGCGGGTTCGACACACTCTCGACGTCCTGGCGCTGGGCCGGGACGTGGCCATCAACGTGGGCGTGGACCACCGCAAGGTGGTGATGCGCGTGCTGCTCGCGTGCTCGCTGCTGGTAGCCGTCTCCACCGCCCTGGTGGGCCCGGTGACCTTCTTCGGACTCCTGGTGGTGAGCCTGGGCTACCAGCTGTGCCGCGGGTTCAGCCACGCCTGGCTGCTCCCCATCGTGGTGCTGATCGGTGCCATCGCGCTGGTGGGCGGCCAGCTGATCCTGGAGAAGGTCTTCGGCTTCGGCACCGCGCTCAGCGTGGTCATCGAGTTCACGGGCGGCATCCTCTTCCTCTACCTCCTGCTGAAAGGCTCGCTCAAATGACCATCGCGGTCCGCAACGTCTCCAAAAGCTACGGCTGCCAGACGGTCCTCGACGATGTCAGCTGCGAGATCGTGCAGGGCGGCATCACCTCGATCATCGGACCCAACGGCGCCGGCAAATCCACCCTGCTCTCACTGATCAGTCGGCTGCAGCCGCTGGGTTCCGGCGAGGTGTCCGTGGGCGGCCTGGACATCGCCTCCACGGACAGTCGCCAGCTGGCCCGGACCATGGCCATCCTCCGCCAGGAGAACCACTTCACCATGCGGCTCACCGTCCGCGACCTGGTAGCCTTCGGCCGGTTCCCCCACTCCGGCGGCCGGCCCACGGTGAAGGACCTAGCCAAGGTGGAAGAAGCCATCGGGCACCTGGACCTGACGCCCATGGCGGACAAGTTCGTGGACGAGCTCTCCGGGGGGCAGCGGCAGCGTGCGTTCATCGCCATGGTGCTGGCTCAGGACACTGACTACCTGCTCCTGGACGAGCCCCTGAACAACCTGGACATGAAGCACTCGGTGGAGATGATGCGGCTCCTGCGGCGTCTTGCCGATGAATTCGGCAAGACCATCGTGATCGTGGTCCACGACATCAACTTCGCCTCCTGCTACTCGGACACCATTCTGGCCATGAAGGACGGCAGGCTGATCCACCAGGGCAGCCCGCGGCAGATCATGCAGCAGGCCATGCTCCGTGACGTCTACGACATCGATATCCGCATCGAGAACATCGGCCCCCACCGGATCGGCGTCTACTTCATCTGACCTTCTCCCGCCGACTAGCCTATAAAGTGGTTCTTTCGAACCGACCCGCGAAGGTAATCGCGAACGCGGTTAGCGCTGATTCCTCAGCCGGACGCTGAGGTCGTTCTTGGTCCCGCAGATCATAATCCTAATGGTTTCGTTGTGGTGATCGCGGCGGCGGCCGCCATCGACGAGAGCGGCGTAGGAGTTGAGTTTGCCATTCGGGCCACCAGGCGAAGGCGGCGCCTTCGTTGACGTCCCGGACGTAGGACTGGGGCCAGGAGCTGCGAAGAAATCTACTGCATTGGAGTAAACGAGCTCCGGTTCGTGCTCGGTGTGGCCGTGACCGCCACCGGCCGCTTGATCGTCCTCGTTTCCGAAGGCGTCCCTGAAGTCCGCGCTCATGTGGTGGACCGTATGTCCAAGGGTTGTGCGCCGGAACCCTCACCGGTTCCCAGTGCTGCTGTTTTGGTGCGGTCAGGGACTCGTTGACTTTTTGGGCGTGGGCGCCGTTCATCCAGGGGACTGTTTCGATCACAATGGCCGGGGCGCCGGAGGCGAGCAGGATGGCCCGGAACCGGAACGGGAACGGGGGCAGGGCGCTCAGGTCGGCCACGGACAGGATCTCATCTTTGTTTCCGGGCCGGGAAGACGAGATCTGGTTTTGCTGTGGCTACGGGAGACGTGGATGTAGCTGTGCTGGATAAACGACGTGACGTCAAGTAGTGCTTGAAGCTTCAATGCTTCAATCCCGCTCCCCTTGTCCATGCGCGGGCCAGCTGAGCTCCTAGCTTGCTCCTATCGCTCCGTTGGCTTCAAGGCCGCCTTGTCAGGGGCGGAATGGCGTGACCCTTGACACACCAAATCTTTTGTCTCACCATTAGACGAAAGGTGTTGCAGTGGCGCGCACCTGATTGGAGCAGTAGATGAACCAGAACCACTTGCAGCCCCTGCAGAGCCAGCCTTCACGACGAAGCCTTCTGCTCGCGGGCCTAGGGACCGCTCTGTCCTTGCCCTTCCTGTCGGCCTGCGCGGGCTTTGACACCAGCGGAGCGGTCGCCGGCGAAGGAACCGTCGGGTTCCTTTCGACACAATTCACCCCCGTCGAGGAGAAGCAGCGCTACGAAGCCGTCCTCAAGAAATTCCTCAAGGTCCCCGTGGCCTACAATCCGGTCGACGCCGGAGTCTTTGCCTCGACCGTGCGGTCCCAAGTGGACTCCGGAAACGTCAGCCTTTCCCTCCTGGGCGGACTGCACGGCGACCTCGCCCCCTTGGCCGATTCGCTCGAGGACGTCGACTCCCTGGTCCGCGACCTGGCCGGCCGTGGCTTCAGCAAGGAGGTTCTCGAACTGACCAAGGTCGGCGGCGAAACCTCCAAATATGTTCCTTGGATGCAGGCGACCTATCTGGTCGCCATCAACAAGAAGGCCCTCGAATGGCTACCGAGCGGCGTTGATGTCAACGACCTCAGCTATGAGGACTTCCTGGCCTGGGCCAAGGCGGCAAAGCAGGGAGCCGGCCGTCCGGTCTTCGGCCTGCCGGCCGGCCCCAAGGGCCTGCACCACCGCTTCTATCAGGGATTCCTGCTCCCCAGCTTTACAGGCGGCCAGATCACCACTTTTCGGAGCCCGGATGCTGTCGCGGCCTGGGACTACATGCGCGAACTCTGGGACAACATGTCACCCGCTTCGACCAACTATGACGCCATGCAGGAACCCCTGGCGCGCGGCGAGGTCCTCGTCGCTTGGGACCACGTCGCCCGGCTCGTGGGCGCACCTGCTTCCAAGCCGGAGGACTGGCTCATGGTCCCGGCGCCCAGGGGTCCCAAGGGCCGCGGCTACATGCTCATCGTTGCCGGGGTCGCGATGCCCAAGGGCGGGCGTGAGCGGGCGCGGGCCGAGCAAGCCATCCGGGGCCTCTCGGAACCCGTCACGCAGACTGAAACGCTGCGCAGCAACGCGTTCTTCCCCGTGGTGCAGACAGAGCTGCCCCCCGACCTTGCCGGTGCTATCGCCCTCGAAGCGGCAGCCGTCCGTCTCCAGCAGCGCTCTCCCGGTGCCATCCTCGCTCTCCCGCCCGTGGGGATCGGTAAGAAAGACGGCGAAGTGTCGCAGATCTTCAAAAATTGCTTCCAGGAGATCTGCCTCAACGGCTCTCCAGTCCAGTCCACCCTTGACCGCCAGGCCAGCCAGCTTAACACCATCCTGCAGGCGCTGGATGTACCGTGTTGGGCGCCCGATCCGGTATCACCGGGCACGAAGTGCGAGGTAGCGTAATGACCGTCCAGGCCCCACCGGTGAAGCCGGTTCTGCCACCGGCAGTCCAGTCCCCGCCCCGGGCACGCCGCGTGCCGCCCGCCGTGTGGTTGATCGGCCCTTCGATCCTGTTCATGGCCCTGCTGCTCGGCTGGCCGGTCATACAGGGTGTCCTGCAGGCCTTCCAGAATGACCAGGGGTTCACCCTCGAGCATGTGGCACGAATGGTTGAGGACCCATATTTCTGGCCCGCGGTCCGGAACACCGGGTTGCTCATTGCCGTCATGATCCCGCTCCAGTTCGGTCTTGCCATCACCATGGCCCTGCTGCTGCGGGCCAGCCCGAGGCTGAACAAGCTCCACTTCTTCGTCTGGGCCATTCCACTGGCGCTTAGTGACCTGGCCGCAGGCCTGGTGTGGCTGTCCATTTTTAACGACCGCGGATACCTGAACTCATTCCTCAAAGGCCTCGGCATTGACGGAGTCTCATGGCTAGCCTACGACAACCAAGCGACCCTTTTCCTGTGCGTCCTCATCGCCGAAGTCTGGCGCTCCACCTCGCTCGTGCTGGTGATCGTGGTCGCTGGCCTGCAGGGCATTCCCAAAGACTACGACGAAGCCGCCCAAGTATTCGGCGCCACCTTCTGGCAGCGCCTGCGCCATGTGACCATCCCGCTGCTGAAGCCCAGCCTGCAGGTTGCCCTGATTCTGCGCACCATTCTGGCGTTCCAGACCTTCGCGGTCGCCCAGGCTCTCACGGGGCAGAACTTCCCCCTCGTCGTCGGCGAAACCTACCGTTGGTACACGGCCCTGCAGAACCCGAATGTCGCCGCGGCACTGGCGCTGGTCATCCTCGTCGCGTCGATGTTGACCTCCATCTTCTACCTGCGGGCACTCCGCGAGAAAGGCCAGGGAGGCACCCGATGAGCACCCCCACCGTAGACACCGCACCCCTCCAGCGGCAGCGCCGGCAACGAATGTACCTGCAGATAGCCTGCGTCACCATCTCCTTTTTCATGCTGGTCCCGATATACCTGATCTCACTGGCGGCGCTCTCCACCCGGGAATCGCTCAACGAGTTCCCGCTCAGCCTCCTGCCGACCAACATCTCTTTCGACACCCTCAACGCGTTTCTGTCCTCCACCGGTATCTTCGGAGCGCTCGGCAACTCCATCCTCGTCGGCACAGGCACCCTGCTGCTCTCGGCGGTCATCGGGATACCCGGCGGCTACGCCCTGGCCCGCTTCGCGTTCCCCGGCAAGGAGCCCTACCAGCTGTTCCTGTTGTTCACCCGGGCCCTTCCAATCGTGGTCCTCTCCGTGCCGCTGGCGAAGCTGTTCCTGACTGCCAACATCTATGACACGACCTACGGCGTAGTCCTTCTTCACACCTCGCTGGCGCTGCCCACCACGATTCTGATCTCGGCCAGCGTGTTCCTCAGCGTCCCCGTCGACGTTGAAGAAGCGGCCCGCATCTTCGGCTGCACCCCGTTCGGCGCCTTCGCCCGGGTGGTGATGCCCATGGCCCTGCCGGGACTGGCGGCTGCCTCCATCTTCACCTTCGTCATGTCCTGGAACGAAGTACTCGGCGCCTCCATTCTGACCCTGGACCACCGCACCCTACCGGCCCAGGTCCTGACCTCCCTTTCGGATTCGCCGCTGGCATACCGGTTCGCTGGCGGCTTCGCGCTCGTCATCCCCTCGATCATCTTCATCGCCTTCATGCGGCGTTATCTGACGAACATGTGGGGCTCCACGATCCGCTGATGCTCCGCCTCCCCCAACACTTCCCGGATTCACCTTCGAAGGAGCCGATCATGGCTGATATCTCCATTTCCCACCTCGTCAAGACCTACCCCGGCGGCACAGACCGCGCCACCGACGATGTCTCCCTGGACATCAAGGACGGAGACTTCACTGTCCTCCTGGGCCCCTCCGGCTGCGGAAAAACCACGCTGCTGCGGATGCTGGCCGGTCTCGAGCTGCCGGACTCCGGCTCGATCTCGGTCGGCGGCCGCGACGTCACCTACCTGCCGCCGAACAAGCGCAACATGTCCATGGTCTTCCAGTCCTACGCCGTGTTCCCGCACCGCAGGGTCCGTTACAACATTGGGTTCGGACTGCAGATGGCCAAAGTCGATTCCAAGGAAATCGAGCGGAAGGTCCAGTGGGCCGCTGACCTTCTCCAGCTCACCCCTTACCTTGACCGGCTCCCGGCCCAGCTCTCCGGCGGCCAGCGCCAGCGCGTCGCCGTTGCCCGTGCCATCGTCATGGACGCTGACGTCCTCCTCATGGATGAACCCCTCTCCAACCTCGATGCCCTGCTCCGCCTGACCTTCCGCTCCGAATTGAAGAAGATCGTCAAGGATCTGGGTACCACCACGGTCTACGTCACACATGACCAGAGCGAGGCACTGTCGCTGGGCGACCAGGTTGCCGTCATGCGCAAAGGCCGCATCGCCCAGCTCGGGGATCCCCTGGACGTCTACGACGCCCCGGCCGACAAGTTCGTCGGCGGGTTCATCGGCTCCCCTCCCATGAACTTCATCAGCGCCGCAGTCACCGGCGCCGGCGACGCGCTGCGGGTCGGCGACCAGAATCTGCACGCACCCTCAATGCTGCGCTCCTTCGCCAACGCGGACATCGTCCTGGGCGTCCGCGCCGAAAACATCGGAGTGTCCGTGGACCGGTCCTCCGGCGATATCCCCGCCACCGTGCGGATTGTCGAACCGATGGGCTCCTCGGTCCTCCTGACCGTCGACGTCGACGGCCAAGACATCAAAGTCCAGGCCCCGCCCACCTTCCGCACATCGCCGCACCAGACCATCTGGCTCACCTTTTCCCCGAACACCATGCGCTTCTACGACGGCGCCACATCCATGGCACTGGAGGCCAAATGAACACCGCAACCCGCATCGGCGTAGAGGAACTGCGCCAATCCGCAATGGAGACCTTGAAACTCAACGACCTCGGCACCATGACCAGCGCCGCACCCAACCTCTACCCGCACATGTGGAGCTGGGATGCAGCATTCGTCGCTATCGGTCTTGCACGCTACGACGTGCCACGCTCCATCACGGAGCTCCGCACCCTGCTGGCTGCCCAATGGTCCACGGGGATGATCCCGCACATCGTCTTCAGCGACAACGCTGCCGGCTACTTCCCTGGGTTCGACCGCTGGGGCACCGCATCCGCCGCTGCCCGCCCTTCCGCAATCAAGAGCAGCGGCATCTGCCAGCCTCCGGTGCACGCCATCGCGCTGCGCCACATCGTTGACCGCGGTCGGGAAAACGGCGGGGCAGACCAGGAAGCGGCCGAAGCCTTCCTTCATGAATCCTTCGACGGCTGGCTGGCCTGGCACCGCTGGCTGGCCGACGTCCGGGATCCCGACGGCGTCGGCCTGATTGAGATCCACCACGGCTGGGAATCAGGATTCGACAACTCCCCCCGCTGGGACGGACCCTACGCCAGGATCCAGCCCGGCCCGGTTGAACCATTCACCCGGCGCGACACTCTCCACGTGGCCGACGTCAGCGAACGCCCCGACGACACCGAATACACCAAGTACCTGTGGCTGGTCCAACAGATGGCCTCGGTCAACTTCGATGACCGGGCGGTCCATGAAATCGTCGACTTCAGGGTCCGGGACGTCTTCTTCTCCGCCATTATGGCCGCGTCCTCCGATACCCTCGCTGGCCTCGCCGACGAGATTGGCCGCAGCGGGGACGCTGCGGAGCTGCGCGGATACGCGCAGCGCTTCCGCGACGGTGTGGCCTCCAGCGTGGACCCGGCAACCGGCCTGGCCCGGGATTACGATGTCCTGGCCGGGGAATGGATCTCCACCCAGACCGTGTCCGGCTTCGCCCCCCTGGTCGCCGGCGGCGACCCTGCAGCACTTGCAGTCCAGCGGAACCTGCTCACGGGCCCGGACTGGATGGGATACCCGGACCTGAGGTTCCCCCTCCCGCCGTCCACGTCACCGGCAAGTGCCGCTTTCCGCTCCCGTACCTATTGGCGCGGGCCTGTCTGGCCGTTCCTGAACCTTCTGCTCGGCTGGGCAGCCAAGCGCGACGGGGAAAGGGAACTCCACGAAACACTCAAATCCGCGTCCCTGCGCCAACTGGCCGATCTAAACTTCGGGGAATACTACGAACCCTTCACGGGTGAGCCACTGGGCAGCCTGAACCAGGCTTGGACTGCCGCGGCCGCCCTGGAATGGATCGGCTCCGAGAGATGACAGTGCTCATTGCCTGCGACAAGTTCAAGGGCTCCCTGACAGCCACTGAGGTCTCTGACAGCCTCCGGGCCGGGCTGCTTCGGGCCCGGCCCGGGCTCGAGATCATCTCCGTTCCCATGGCCGACGGCGGCGATGGCACAGCCGCCGCAGCTACGTCGGCCGGATACGACGAGATCACGGTCCGGGTCAGCGGCCCCACCGGGGTCCCCGTGCCCGCCATGTTCGCCCTGGACCGAACCAGCGGGACCGCGGTCGTGGAAATGTCACAGGCATCGGGGCTGGAACGGCTGCCTGGCCTCGTTCTGGCCCCCATGACGGCCAGCAGCTACGGCACCGGAGAACTCGTCCTCGCCGCTCTCGATGGCGGCGCGAAAACGATCCTCCTCGCCGTCGGAGGCAGCGCGTGCACCGATGGCGGGGCCGGATTCCTACAGGCTCTGGGGGCATCGCTCCGTTCCGCAGACGGCACCGAACTGCCGCCCGGCGGCAGCGCATTGAGCGGACTGGCCGACCTCGACCTCTCGTCCCTGGATCCGCGGCTGGCCGGCTGCAACTTCATCCTGGCGTCTGATGTGGACAACGTCCTTCTGGGACCGGATGGCGCGGCAGCCGTCTATGGCCCACAAAAGGGTGCCACCGCCGCCGACGTCGCGCAGCTGGAGGCCGGGCTCGCCCGCTTCGCCGGGATCTTGGACCGGACCCCAGGCGTAGTTCCGAACACGGGGCTTCGCCCGGGGGCCGGCGCCGCTGGCGGCCTCGGCTATGCGGCCATGGCAGTCCTTGCAGCAGACCAACGCGCCGGCGTCGAGGTTGTTATGAGCATTGCCGGATTTCACGAGGCACTCAAAGGGCTCACCGCCCGCGACCTCGTCATCACCGGCGAGGGATCCCTGGACGCCCAGACGTTGAGCGGCAAAGCCGCAGCCGGTGTGGCGCTGGCGGCCCGGGCCGCGGGCATACCGGCGATCGCCGTCTGCGGACAGCGCAAACTCACCCCCGGACAGCTCGCGGACATCGGCATCACCCAGGCCTACGCCCTGACCGAGACCCGGCCGGACGTCCGCGTCTGCATCGAGGAAGCCGCGACCATCCTGCAAAGCACCACCACCAGGATCGCAAAGGACTGGCTATGACTGACACACACCGAGGGACCGTCATCGGTCTCGATATCGGAGGCACCAAGACCCGCGGCATCCGGATCGAAGACGGCACCGTCACCGATGTCCGGACCACGGGCAGCACCAACACCCAAAACGTCCCGGTCGAACAAGCAGCCCGAAGGCTCGGCGAACTCCTCACCGCCCTCGGGGCGGGCGAAGCCGGCAGGGTTATCGTAGGGGCCGGCGGGATCGATACCGAAGCCGACGCCGAGCATCTACGCAGGCTCATCGCCCCCCACTCCCCGCACTCGGACATCAGCGTCATCCACGACACCCGGCTGATCCTCGCGGCCGGGGGCGCCGACACCGGAATAGCCATCATTTCGGGAACCGGTTCCGCGGTATGGGGCGTCAACGCGGCCGGGCGGACCGGACGGGCCGGAGGTTGGGGATACCTCCTCGGCGATGAAGGCAGCGGCTACTGGTTCGGCCGGGAAGCGGTACGGTACAGCATGGACCGCGCCAACCGCGGCCAGGACATCGATCTGCTCACCCGTGGGCTGCTCGATTACTGCGGTCTCACCGCCCCAGAGGAACTGATCAGTCTTTTCCATGGCACCGCCGGACGCCACTACTGGGCCGACACCTCGCGCTTGGTCTTCGACACGGCCTGCGCTGGCCATAGCCCCAGCCTCGCCATCATTGACTCCGGGGCCAACCACCTCGCCGGACAGGCGGCCACCGTGGCCGCCCGAATCGGCATGACCGGTCCCGTGGTGCTCGGAGGCGGGCTCGTGACCAACCAACAGGCCTTCCAGCAGAGTATCACCGACCATCTGAAACGCCGGGACTTGACCGACATCCGCTTTTTGGCTCAGGAACCTGTCTACGGAGTTCTGCAGCTCGCCCGGGACAAGGCAAGGGCCTGACCGCCGCCGCAGTCCCGCGGAGCCGACCGGCAGTGCAGCAGGAGAATAGCGGGGCTGCGGGTAGGATAATCAGCCGGACAGGAGGAGCTATGACAACCGAACGGGTGCCCGCCAGACTAAGCGGAGCGACCTCGCACGGCCATCTCTTGGACCTGATCCGGGCCACCGGCGGCATGTCACGCCAGCAGCTCCTGGCCAGCACCGGAATGTCCAGGGCCACTCTTTATGAGCGGCTGGAAACGCTGCTGCGCCGAAATCTGATCTACGAAGCCGAGAGTATGGAAGCGACCGGAGGACGCCGCTCTCGCAAAATCCGCTTCGAGGACCGCGGCCGCGTCGTCCTCGCCATCGCGATGGGCCAGACCCACGCGACCGTCAGCGTATCCGACATCACCGGCCGGCAGCTCAGATCCAGAACCGTGCAGCACCGCATCAACGCCCCCGCAGGTACCGTCCTTCAACCGCTCATCCAGATCGGAACTGAGCTGCTCTCGATGGGCACCGGGGAAACCCTAATCGGCATCGGCGTGAGCGTCCCGGCTCCCGTCGACGCCGGAACCGGATATGTCGTCCACCCGACCACGATCCCCGAGTGGGAACCGGATGCTGTCGTGACCGCCGTATCCGGCCAATGGCAGGTTCCCCTTGTGATCGAAAACGACGCCCGCGCCGGCGCCCTGGGCGAAGGCACCACGGACATCGAGACCACAGTCTATGTAAAAGTCGGCACCGGCATCGGCTGCGGAATCGTAGTCGACGGAGCAATTCTGCGCGGCGCGCACGGCGCCGCTGGCGACATCGGCCACATCCACGTCGCCTCTGACGGTCCCCTTTGCCGCTGCGGGCGCCGTGGCTGCCTGGCCACCTTCAGCTCCGGCAGCTCGCTCATCGACCGGCTCGCCAGCCAAGGCATAACGAACCTGGACGAAATCGCCCGTGCAGCCGCACAAGGCCAACCCGACGTCGAAGCACAACTGCTCGCCGCAGCCGACGTTCTCGGCGGCGCCTTGGCCGCAACCATCACAACAGTCAACCCAAATAGGCTCGTGCTCGGCGGAATGATCGGCACCATTCCGTACTTCGCAGAGCGGGTTCGCTCCAGAGTGCTCGGGGACGTGGTTGAACGCATCGCAGAAGGCCTTGAGATCGTCGCTGGAGCGGCCGGCGATCACGCCGCGGTAGACGGGCTCACCCGGCTCGTGACGCGGAAAGTCTTCGCGCCCGACGCAATCGATATGTTAACTACCGACTACGCGGCCAACTGACAGCCAGCAATACGCTGGGATCCCGCGCATCAGGTTGGCCTGCACCCCAACATGACGTCAGGCAGCAAGGACACGAGCGAAAGGCAATGGCCCGGAAAGCAGTTTTGTGCGCCTCCACTGCGCGGTCCTACATGCAAACCGGACAGTTCGCCGGTCGATGGCGAACTTTTGTCGGGGATGTTGCTTCGGTAAGTCCGCAACCTCGCCTGTACGTAATTTTCCAGACACCGTCTGGAGAAAGCTTCGCTGCCCACAGCCGGGGACAATTCTGGTGGTTTATCCACCACTACTGCTGCCAAGGGAGCTGCCTCAGGGCTCCCAATTTTTAGCCGTGGGTAACCCGGATTGACCCCCGCCCAACTGTGGACTGCTGGAAGTCACGGTTGTTCCGGGGTGTGCGGTACGTCTAACCGTCGAGACGCAGAGATTCCGGCTGCTGCACGACCCGGTGGCTTGCGGCAAATGTAGTTCTGCCTGGAGTGTGGCCGGCTGTGGGCTGTCGGAGCGTTTCAGGCATCTCCCGCTGCGACTTCGGCTTTTGCGTCGGGTTCGGCCCATTCCAGCGCGGCGACGATGTGTCCTTCATTCGGCAGTGCTTGCTGTTCGGCTGGGGGGAGTTTGTCGTAGGTGTAGGCGGCGACTGCCATGGGCGAGGTGGACCGTCCCAGGCTGTACCGGACGCTGCGGTCGTTCTTGGTCCCGCAAATCAGGATCCCGATGGTTTCGTTGTGGTGCTTGCGGCGGAGGACGTCGTCGACGAGCGCGACGTAGAAGTTGAGTTTGCCGGCGTATTCGGGCTGAAACTTTCCGGTCTTGAGCTCGATGACGACGTAGCGGGATTGTTCGATGTGGAAGAAGAGAAGGTCGACGTAGAAGTCGTCGCCGTCGACGTCGAAGTGGACCTGCCGGCCGACGAAGGAAAAGCCGGGGCCGAGTTCACGGAGGGTCTCGGTGATTCTGCTGGTCAGGGCGTTCTCTAGATCGCGTTCGGCGACCTCTCCGGACAGTCCGAGGAACTCGAAGCTGTAGGGGTCTTTGGCGACCTGCTGCGCCAGCTCAGAATGTGGCGCAACAAGCTGTTGCGCGAAGTTGGACGGCGCTGCTCCGGTGCGTTCCAGTGTTTTGTTCATGATCATGTTCATGAGGACGTTCCGGGACCAGCCGTATTCGACGGCGGCTGCGGCATACCAGTCTCTGTCCTTCTGAGGTTGAAGCTTGTCGAGCAACACGGTGATGTGGCCCCACGGCAATTGCGCAACAGGCTGTTGCGCAATTGAGGATCCCGGCCAGGCTTCGGCGAAGGTGGTCATGTACTGAAGATTCCGAGGAGAGAAACCCTTCATCTCGGGGAATTCGGCGCGCAGGTCCTCTGCCAGCCTCTTTATGACGCCACTCCCCCAGCCCTGCCCGTCCTGCTGGGTCCGAACGGCTTTCCCGATGGTCCAGTACAGCTCGATCAGCTGGGTGTTGACGGTCCGCAGTGCTGTGGTGCGTGCGGTCCGGACCCTGTCTTTGAGCTCGCCGAGGAGCTCGGTGTAGCCGGTGGGGAGGGCGAGGTCGCGCGGTGCGGTCATGGGTTCCATCCTAAAGAGCTTCCCGGAGGGGTCTGTGTGGCCGGGCCGCTGGTGGTCTCTATCAGAAGATGCCCGACTCGGGTTCCGTGTGCGGGAGAGCTGCGAGGCCGGGCGCGCGTGGGGGTTTGTGGCCGTCGTAGGCACATTTTTTGAAGGGGCCCTCTTTGCCCATGAGGACGCGCATGTGCGGGTCGGCGTGGTTCAGCCACCAGGTGCTGACGCCGAGGGCCGGCTCAAGGCGCAGGTGTTCCCAAGCTCGCCAGATCGCCTCCATCCGGACCAGGGCCTCGGGGTGTTTGTACCATTCGGGGCACCAGGCGAACGCTGCCCCTTCGTTGACTTCCCGGACGTAGGACTGGGCCAGGAGTTCGGCGAAGAACTCAACCGCGCTGGAGTACACCAGCTCGGGTTCGGGTTCCGGCTCATCCTGGCTGTGTCCACCAGTCGAATACTGCGGTTCTTCCTCGTCGCCGAAGGCGTCCCCGAACTCTTCGCTCACCCCCGGTCACCGTCCGTCCAAGGATTGTGCGCGGCAACGGCCACCGGCTCACGCTCCACCGTCTCTTTGGTAGCGAGGGAGTCTCTGACCTTCTGGGAGTGGGGGCCGTTCATCCAGGGGATGGTTTCGATCATGGTTGCCGGCGCGCCGGAGGCGAGCAGGATGGCCCGGAACCTTGGGAGGGCGGTCAGGTCGGCGACGGAGAGGATCTCGTCTTTGTTCTCCTGTCGGGAGGACGATGAGCCGGTCCTGCTGTGGCTGCGGGAGACGTTGATGTAGCTGTACTGGCCGATCAGGCGGGAGAGCTCGTCAAGGTAGCCAACTTCGGAGACGCCACCGCCGTAGATTTTCACGTTGGACGCGGACCAAAGCTTCCTCATGCCTTCCAGGGACCAGACTTCCACGCCCTGGGACCAGGACTGCAGGATGGTCATCAGGATGATGCCGCGGGAGCCGTAGTGGCTGTACTGGTCGGGCAATGCTTTCCAGCGGCAGACGTTCGCAGCCTCATCGAGGATCCCCAGCAGCGGGGTGGCGAGTCGGCCGCCGGGCTGGGAGGTGGCGTACTTTTCAGCCGCTTCCACGACGGCGACGGTCAGGGCGGTGACGAGCGGGCCGGCTGTGCCGACGCCTTCACGGGAGAGGCTGTAGAGAGTGCCCTTGCCGCGCACAAATTCTTCGGGGATGAACTGTGGCCGCGGGTCGGTGTCCACCGTCCTGTCCCGCAGTGGGGTGACCCATTGACTGACTTCGCGGTCGGTCAGGCAGGACACCATTTGCCGGGCCGTGCCGTAGACGCCGGCCCGCTGCTTCTCCGGTTCGCGGATGTGGCCCATCACCATGTCCGAGAGCAGGTCATAGCCCGCGGCCCGCAGCAGTTCTGCGGGGGCCTCGTCGTGCGGGCGGGTCAGCCAGGTGTAGACCTGCGTAACCGGTGCTGAGTCCAGGGAAGCGGCGAGTAAGAAGGCTTTGAGCAGGTTCTGCCCGGCCGGGTCGAAGTAGGCATCTGGTTTGGTCCCGGGTTCCCGGGAGCCGTTGGCGAAGTGCTGTGCCATGTTTCCGGCCGTCGCTTCATTCTTCACGTAGGTGAGCGGGTTCCACCACCAGCCGGGTTGTTCCTCGGCGACGGACTGCGGGTCAAAGACCCACACCTCCCCGGCCTCTGAACGGATCGGACGGGTCACGTCCACGATGTCGCGCTTGTTCGATGTCGCGATCACCGCACCGGGTGCGTCGAGGATAGCCGGGACGGCGTAGGAGGTGGTCTTCATCGTTCGGGGGCCGGCGATGAGAATCAGCATGTCCTCCCAGGAGGCCCACAGCGGGCGCTTCCCGGCAACGCTGCGGCCAAGCCGCACGCCAGTGGAGTTCTCCACGCCCAGACGCACGGCCGTGGCCGTGGCACCCTTGGTGCCGAGGTGATCGAGGTCTTTGCCGCGGCCCATGTGGACGGCGGCCTTATCCACCCGGGTTCGCTTGTGCGCTGTTCGGGAGCGGACAACCAGCACTGTCACTGTCAGGGCGATCAATATTCCGAGGAACATGCAGGCGACGATGGTGGACTGGACGGGCCAGGGCACCCGGCCCTTGGCCAGTCCGGCGACCAGATCAATCGGGTGGGCCGGGGGCGAGGCGAGGCCGGCCATCGACGACCCGAGATGGGCCGAGACCCAGGCCCCGCCCCCAATGACGGCAGCTGCGCCGATGGCCAGCCAGATACCCAGCCCGTCGCCGAGCCCTGTGCCTTTACGGTTCGGAGCACTCATGCCGCGCCTTCTTCCCGGAACGGAGCGGTGGCTTCCAGCAGGGATTCTGCCGGGGCGTGCCAGCGCTTGTTGGTGTCGTTCAGGGACGCTTCGATGGAAGTGAGGCCGATCTGGACGGGGATGCCGGGGCGGCCGCCGACCTTGATCAGGAACTTCCCGCGCCCGGGAGGTTCGGCCTCTCCCCCGCGGGAGTCCCAGGCGGGCGGGTCCTGCCACCCGATGAGCTTTTGCTGTTCCTGCCGCGAGAGCGGGATCGCTGCGGTCAGCAGCGGCATTTCGGAGGCGGGAAGGCCGCCGCAGATGACCATGCCGGAGCGTTCGACGAAGCCGCGGGCCTTCATCCGGTCCTCTTCCGCCGGGAGCGCCAGCAGGTCGGACATGGTGTGGGAAATCATGACCTGCCCGACCCCGACGGAGCGGTTGAGGCGGGTCAGGGCATCCACCCGGTCCACCATGCCCTTGCCGGCGCGCAGTGCCCGCCAGAGCTCGTCCAGAACGACGAAGTAGTTCCGTCGCGGTTCCAGCCCGGCGTCGGCGAGGGCGTTGGCGACGTTGACCGTGCCGAAGCCGTAGGACCAGCACGCCAGCAGCACGGCGGCCTGCAGGTCCGTTTCGGTCTCGTCAATGCTGGAGACATCGAAGACCACGGCCCGGTCCCGCCGCATCGGGTTCGTGGTGTGCCGGGAGAAGATCTCCCCGAGCTTGCCGCCGCCGGTCAGGCCGAGCAGGGTCGCCTCCAGCGCCCGGGTTTCCTGCAGGTAGACCGCCATATTGCCGCGGTCCAACGCGACCTGGCGCAGCTCGTCCGGGGCAGCGATGATGACGCCGAGCAGGTCTTTCAGGACCGGAACGCCCTCGAAGGAGTCATCGAGAACGCGCAGGGCCCGGTCCAGGATGGTCTGTTCCTGGTCCGTGGGCGGGTTGTTCCGGCTGATCGTGATGAGGGAAACGACCATGTTCAGGCGCCGGCCGTGAGCATCGGCCCGGACCCGGACGGCCGCTTCGTGGTGTCCGCGCTCCTCGAGGAGCTGGGCGACCTCAATGGCCTGTCCCGGGTCGAGGATGTTCAGGTAGCCCCGTCCGCGGCCGAGTTCGATGACCTGCCCGCCAATGGCGCTAATGGCGTCCACGTGTTCGCCCTTCAGGTCCCCGAGTACCAGGGGGTGGACGCCTTGGCCGGACAGGCCCAGCATCATGCGGCGCACGAGCGTGGATTTACCCAGACCGGGCTTGCCGAGGATGAACGCGGAGGGGTTGGAAATCAGGTGGGCGCGCTGGAACCAGCTGATCGGATCACAGCAGACCGTGGCCTGTGTTTCCTCGTGCCGGCCCAGCGGGACACCGACCATGGGCGAGGACGTACCCGAGGAAAACGGCCACAGCCCGCACACCTGCACCGTGGTCCCCCGGTACTCACGTACCGCCGGGACCAGCGCCGCAGCCCCTCCCCCGCGCCCGCCCCAGCCACGCGGGCCGGGAACCCGCCCACGAACCGTGGAGGCTTTCGCCGGAGAAGGCTGCGCACCGCTGGTTCGAAACGCAGTCATTACTGTCTTTGCTGTCTTTACCGTCATTTCATGCAAGAGCAGCATGCGTCGCATTTAGAGGGCCTCCCTGATTTCGGTGGGCAGCAGAATGTGCTTGGGCAGGACCAGTCCGAGCGGCAGGGACGCGGCGAATGCGGTGTCCTGGGAACCGTACGCACGGCGCAGCAACACCCGGGCGGTCCCGGAGATCTGTTCCACGGCGGCGACCGCATCGGGGAGCCTGCCTACGTCGGTGACGGTTGCGGTGACAACCATGCCGAAGTTCACCAGACCGGCCCCTTGGGCTTCCTCGGCAGCTGTTTGGGCGGCGGAGCGGGCGTCGACCAGAGCGCGGGCGGAGGGCCGGCCCCCGGAGGTGATGCGGACGTTGGCGTTGTTCTGGTCCCGCTCGACTACGGCCGCGGCCCGGGCCGAATCCATCGGCCGGTAGAGCAGGGAAACGCGCTTGCGGTCGATGTCCCCGTGCGGGGCCAGCAACCGGGAGAGCACGGAGGAGTTCACGGACCCGCGAGGGGCTCCGGTCAGGGTCCAGGACGCGGAGAATGCGCCGTCGTGCCGGTAGTCGTCCCAGCTCGCCTGCGTCGCGGAGGGGCCGACTTCGCCCCATGTGAGGGCAACCGGTGATCCGGCGGCGTGGGCTTCATCAATGATCAATGCCGCGGGCGGGTCATAGGCGATCCGGACCACCTCGCAGAGTTCCTGCGCGGACATCGGTCGGGCGATGCCGGCGCCAGTGGCCTGCAGCCGGGCACCAAGTCCCGGGATGCGGGATGCCAGGTCCCGGGCGACGTCTTCGGGTTCGCGCTTCCGGGATCCGGCGCGCAGTGACGCCGTGAAGGTCAGGGACACCCAGGCCCGCACGGTCGCCGAGCCTTCCGGATACGTGCGGACAACCTCGCGGAGGATCGCCTTCGCGGCCTCCGGGGCATCGGCGTGGATGTTCATTTCAACTTCGTTGCGCAGCCGGTAGCCGGAGTCGGGTGCCGTCTCCACGGTCACGGCCGCGGCCTCCAGGCCGGCCTCGTCCCCGAGCCCGGCGATCCAGCCGCCCCAGTTCGCGACCCAGGCGTCAACCTGCTCCGGATCCACCAGGGACGCACCGTCAGGTTCGGTTGAAAAGACCACGGTGAAGTGGTTCGTGGTGGAGACATGCAGCATAGCGAACGGGCGGTCATAGGAGTCGCTGAATCCGTACAGCCGGGACTTCGCGGCCAGGCCCGGAAGCTGGAACATGCCCCACTCGGTGACCCCGAGCGGGCCGGAACGGTAGAGGTTGGTCCCGCCGGAACAGGCGAGTCGGAAATTCATCCGCGTAGCGAACCGGTCCACGACAGACTGACCGTGCTTGTCCTTGACGGTCAGAAGCAGCACCAGCAGTCCGGCGACAGCAAGGACGCTCAGGCCCGGCAGCAAACCCCAGACGGCGAAGGTGATAATGCCGGCCAACAGTCCGGTCATGACAATGCCCGTGCCGATCGCGCCCAGGCTTCCCAGCCCTGCGGATCGTGGAACGCGCCAGTTGCCGTAGGACGGTTCCTTGTACTCGGTATTAATTGCTGCCACTGGGGCCCTCCCCGGTTGAATCCTGTGCGGTTTGTTGTGCGGCCGACGCGGCTTTCGACGCTGCTTGTGCTCCTGCGGCGACTACGATTCCGGCCGGGCCGGCAGCTTTCGCTGCTCCCGACGCGACGCCTGCACCGGCCCTACCGGCGCCGACTCCTGCGGCCGAAGCGGAGTTGCCTGCCCCGGCGGTAGCGGCGGTAGCGGCGGTTCCGGTGGTGCCCTTGCCGGGCGCCCCGCCGGGGCCTGTCGAGCCGGGGGTGGGTTTGCCGTTGCCGCCGTTACTGCCGCCGGTGCCCTTGCTGCCCTGTGCGCTGCTGCTCTGGCCGGGCTGGCTGGCCGGTGTGGGGGACGCGTTGCCGCGTCCACTGCCCGGGCGGCCCATCGAGACGGCACCGGTGGCCATTGCCCCCACCGCCGCTCCTGCTCCCCCGCCGGAACCGGAAGCGACAGCCCCCACCATCGGGGTAACGAAACGCATCAATGCCGGCAGCGCCAGCAGCGCAACAATCATGAGGGCGAAGCCGGTTATAGATCCCAGCAGGACGTTGCCGCCCTGGGACCCCATGAGCTTGAAGGCAACGGCGTAGACGATGGCCGCGGCGGGCTTGTAGAGAATGAAAGCGATGGTCCAGCCGACGGCCTTCTGGAACCACTGCCGTCCCATCTCGGTGTTGGTGAACGCAGCCGTGGTCGGCAGGATCCCCGCCAGGATCACGAGCATGCCGCCGCGGACGATCATGAGGACGATCTGCACCAGCGCCGCGAGCAAGCCCACCAGGCCCAGGATGATCAGAATGAAGACCCCGACGCCGCTCTGGTTCGTTATCACCAATATGGCCATCGCGTGGGCGAAGCCCTTCCCGTCGGTGGCCCGGTCAATGATGGATGCCGAGAACGCATCGGCAGCGATCACGAGAATGGAAATCACCGCCAGCCCGAGGCCGGACACGAGGGTGAGGGTCAGCAGGGACCGGAGCAGGTCTTTCAACGGCGCGCCGCGCTGTTCCCAGATCATCCTGGTGCCGCCCAGGATGACCGACAGGACCGCTAAAGCCACGGTCCAATAGCCCAGTCCCGAATTGACGAACCCGACCACAGGACTGGCGGTGACCCCATCCTGGGATGCGAGGTTAGCCGTGGGCATGGACACCCAGAAAGTGGAGAGCGTCGTCACCATCTGGCTCATGCCCTCCAAGATGGCTTTCGCCAAATTGCCAATGGCGTCATCAGTCAGGTCCGCGAGTGCGTTCCCGAATCCACAACTGATGTCTCCAAACTTGCATTCGGCCATGTCAGATGCCGGCCCAAGGGATGAAGCCGCTCAGATCCCTGAGCTGTGACACGTTACTGAAAGTGACTCCGTCGTCCGTTGGTTTCACTTTCCAGTCCCCGTCCATCCAGCGCATGGACAGCGTTGAGTGGCCGAGGGCTCCGGTGTCTGTTTTGAAGGCCAGATCGACAGTGGCTTCAGCAGCTGTGTAGGACTTGATCAGGAATCCTTGCACCTGGATGGTGGTGTTGTTCCCAGAGGACCTGGTGCCTGCTTTTGTTTCTCGCATGGCAGCGTCGCGTCCAGGGCCTGACACGAGTAATTTGTCAGCGAGCTTCATCTCAAGCTCGGCCGAGCCCGACGAGCCCAGCGCAGCTGCATTCATTGCCGCGTAAAGGGCGCCGGTTGGTGAGTGAGCAAAGCAGGACCTGAATCCGCTGTCGTCCGTCACCCCCGGCCCGAAGGTCTTGGGGTCAGTGGGGGCTGCCATTTTGCCGACGAGTTCCCACTTGGACTTCGGTGCTGCGCCCAGAGCCGTCTCCGTACTTGAGGGCAGCCCGCAAACACTTTCTCCCGCCGTGTCAGCTGACTTTGATGGCACCGGGAAGGTGCCGGCGGACGATGTGGCCGGGGTGGGCCCGGCGGTGCTGTCTGCCTTGGGGAGGAAGAAGATCACGACGACGGCGGCGATCAGTGCGACGACCAGGGCGGCCGAGATGATGAATCCGGGCTTGGTGAACGGGTTGCGTTCGTTATTGCTGTGGGTGGATTCGCTCACGATGAACCTCTCCGGTAGTTGCGGGTTTAGACGAAGGCGCGGACGATGCCGGAGGCGCCGGTGATGATGATGCAGCCGGCGAGGACCCAGCCGAGTTTGCCGATCGACTCGCCGCCTTCGCCGCGGCGGAGCTGGATGACCATGCCGATGCCGACGATGATGACGCCCAGGACGCCGAGGACCAAGCCGATGCCGGAGGCCCAGTTCAGGATCGTGAGCAGGCCTTTGGCCTGTTCCGGGACGACGGGGGTGGGGTTGGGGATGACGCTTGCTGCAAGGGCGGAGAAGGAGTTCATGGTGAGACCTTTCAGTTGGTGGTGCTGGGTGCGGTGGTGGTAGCCAGGGCGGCTAAGTCAGTGATGAAGCGTTGGTACTCGCGGGCGGCGGGAGGGGTGGTGGCATCCCCGTGCCGCCAGGCCTCGACCCAGGGAAGGGTCCAGAGCCGGGGTGCGCCCCCGCCCACGATGACGGCGAAGTCCCGTAAGGGTTTGGGAGTCTTCCCGGGTGCATCCGCCAGGACGGCGAGACCGAGCAGGTCAAGCTCCGGCGACGCGCCTGAGACCCACTGCGTCAGAGCGCTCCGGGCGGCGGTCAGTCCGCGCACGTCTGCGCGGCAAACCAGCAGCACCCGCGGCCTGGCGCCGTCCTGGAGGACGGGCCAGCAGTGATCGGTGATGCGTGCCCCGCCAATCAGGTCAGCGATGCGGCTTTCACCGGATCCCCCGTGGGCGCCGGTAACCCACACCTTCGCGGAGCCTGCGACTCTGCGGTGGCCGAGCCGGTCTGCGGCGTCGGGTTCGACCATTCCGCGCAGGGGCACACTGATCACGGCCGCCGGCGGCACGTACGCCTCTGCTATCGCCGTCTCCGCGCCGTCGGTGGTGGCCGGGCGAGTGATCCAGGGGTTCAGAGACTGCTGCATGGGTCCTCCTCTCGAAGTCTGTTGGTTGGTGGTTTTAGAAGCTGGCGGCAACGGCGGCCGCGGCCGCCAGCCATGCCCGCTGGGTCGCCGGCTGGAGGGCTTCGTAGCGGATGGGTCCGTTGACCAGGGCAGGATCGTAGGGAATCCGGACGACCGCACGCACGAACGGTGCGAAGCCATCAGCGATCCGCTGGGCCTCGTCCTTGGCTCGCTTCAGCGCCTCACCACTCATGCTGCGCTTGGCGTCGGTGGACTCAGAGACGATGACGACGGCGTTGCGGGCCAGCTCCGCGTCGTGGCCGCCCCGGGATTCCAGCGTCTGCAGGGTCAGGCGTGCGGCTTCTGCGCGGTCCTCGATGGCGGTGACGGGGACGACGAGCTGGTTGGTGTGGTCGATCATCCGACGCCAGTTCGCTGCCCGGGCGGTGTTGCCGGAGTCCATGACCACGAGCCGGTAATAGCGGGTGAGGACCTGGTGGGCGATGTCGACTTCCTCGGCGGTGACTTCGTGGTCGCCTTCCTCGTTTTCATCCGAGCGCAGGACATCGAACTTGTCAGCGGTCTGGTGGTGGACGAACTTCGCGATTTCGGCCGCGTTCGTGGACGGGGAGAGCAGTTCGGTGGAGGCGTCGATCAGATCCAGGACGCTGCGGTCGTGGGAGCCCTTTTCGGTCCGCCACCCGAGGGTGCCCTGGGACTCGTTGTTATCCCACGCGACCGTGGCCGCGCCGCTGTAGCGGGCGAGTATGGCCGAAAGCATGACCACGGTGGGGGTCTTGTTCGCACCGCCCTTACGGTTGACCACGGCAATGGTGCGGGGGCCCGGCCAGTGCTGGCTGACCGTGCGGATGTCCTCGCGTTCGGTGAGTTCTTCCTCTGAGGGGTCCATCCGCAGTCCCAGGCGCGTCAGGGTTCCGCGCCAGCCCTGTGTGGCCGGTTCGAGGACCGGGGCGCTGACCAGGAATGAAGTTTCCTTCAGGCTGCGCCGGGTTGGCGGCTCTTCTTCGACAGCGGCAGCTGTCTGCGGTTCCGGGGTGGCTGTCGCGGAGGCGGGCGCCCACGGCTGGGGGTTCACCGGGGCTGCAGCGGAAGGAGTCGGCGCGGGCTCTGTTGGAGCTGGCGCGGTCTCAATGATCGCCGGGGCGACTGTCTGGGGTGGGGTTTCGGGGGCTCCTGCCCGGCGGCGGGCCGGAGCGGGATCGTAGGAGACGGATTCGATCTTGTTGTCCGGGTGGACGATGAGCTCACCGTGGCCTTCGGGGTCCTCGATGCGGACCCGGACGGGGCGCTGGAGGGTCTGTGCTTCGCCCACAACGAGGGCCAGGGCGTTGTTGCGCAGTTCCTGCACGGACTCTCCGGACGGGACGATGCGGGAGTTGCCCGCAACGATGACCTCGGCGGTGCCGTTGTCCCGGACGATGGCCCGGATGTTGGGAAAGGCCATGACCTCGGTTGGTGTAGTGCCCATGAGATTCTTCCTTACGTGTGTGGGGATGGAGGGTGCGGCGTTTAGGACGAGGGCGGGGTGAGGCGGTTGACCTTCCACGGGGCGTCCTTGCCCGTGCGAAGCAGCTGCACCGTATAGGTCCCGGCGTTGGTGGGGACAGCCGCCATGACGCCGAAGCCATTGGCTTCATCGACGCTCAACGTGGCGGGGCCGGTAACGCGGGATGCCGGGATATTCGCCGGGTCCACTGCCGAATAGTCGGCGGTCGCCTGCGGTGTCAGCCACCGGGACAAGTCATTGGCCCACTGCTTTTCCTCCACCGTGGGGCGGGCGAAGTCCGTCATAGCGTTCTCTGCGACGTCCACGGCCTGATCCTTGCTGGCCTGATCCCAGGTGATGCCGATGGTGGCCGGGATGGTGCCCCCTGGCGCCTGGGGTCCGCTGTTGGCACTCAGTGAGACGGGTGTAGACGCCGTGGGCTGGCTGCTTGCTGCCGGCGGGGCCGGCGTCGTGTTCGCCGCCGGTGCGCAGGACACGCAGAGCAACGTCGCGGCGAGCAGGGTCAGGGGCTTTTTCACTTCTTCTCCTCTTGAATGGGCAGGTACAGGAAAGCTGAGGGGACAGTGTTGGCCACCGTCCGGGTGTAGTAGCTGTGGTCCGCCGGGGCCGGGTTGCCGTTGTAGCCCTCTTCGACGTAGGTCCCGTCGTTGTTGACTTCCTTGACCACGCCTACGTGGCCGAAGTTCGGGTCCGCTCCCCCGGCGCCGGGCGCGTACCAGACAACGGCGCCGACCCGGGGGGTGTTGCCGGCGGCCCACCCTTTGGCATCCCAGCCGGCCTTCCAGGTCAGGGCCGAGCCGAGGCCCTGCCCGTCGGGGCGGAACGTGCCGTTGAGGAACTTGAACGGGGCCCCGGTGGAGCCCATTTGCTGGTTCACCCGCCACAGGGCGAAATCGACGCACTCGCGGTAGTACATGCCCAGCGGCGAAGTGCTGGCCGAGTTTGCCCCGACGTCCAGCCAGGTTGGGGAGTTCTTCCACGGGTAGTCATCCCCCGCGCCGGATTGTCCGGGGATAGCGCAGTCGCTGCCTTGCAGGGAAAACTTCGAGTCCGAGAGCGCCTGGACGAGCTTCACGGCCTCGGGCCAGTACCTCTGGTAGTGGTACGGGTCGGCGTTGCGCTGGACTTTGTTACCGGCAATCGTCGGTTCCAACAGCTCCCAGCCGGCCACGCCTTCCAGGGCTTTGATGAAATTGGTGGCGCTCGTGGTGGGGTCCATGCGGTCCGCGTAGGAGCCCCACGCGCCGTTGTCGCGCTGCTGGAACAACCCCCGTGAGTCCGGGCCTGCGCCGTCGCCGGTATCCAGCACCCGTAACCCCGACTCCCCCAGGGCCACCATCACACTGATCATCTGCCCGTTGACCGACAAGTTCATCGCCATTCCGGCGCCCATGATCGCGGCAGCGTTTTTCAGCTGTTCTGTTGAGTACCCGTCAACTTTGAGGTCATCGCTGATTGAGACGGAAACTGCGGGGCCGCAATCGGCGGCAGCTGGCCTTGAATCTCCGAGAAGTAGGACGAACGAGACTACGAGCCCCAGACAAGCCGCCGGCAGAAGTACTGCTACTCCGATCATGCGTCCCTTGGCTTTCACCGGCGACCCTCTTTCCTTGAAACCTCCGTGAGCTAATATTTAAAATATTATCCTAATACTTTAAATATTAGTTCATTCGTCGCTAATAGCCTTCGAGGCTGCAAGGGAGAGCGACAAGTAGGATGTTCGACATGCCCAGACTCGTTAAGCCAGGAGACTCCGCGTGGAATGAGGCCGTCTCGGTGGCCCAGATGGTTTTCGGCAGCGGCGTCAACCTCGCCCTTATTCACCATTTAGCGGGCAGGGGCGAGCCGCTTACTCGCGCGCAGCTGGCGGAGGAGCTAGCCGAATTCTCACCCGCAACCCTGAGCAAAGCGGTGGGGGTTCTTGCCCAAGCCGGGGTGCTCGAGAAGACCCCAGTTCTGGGACCTACGACAGGTCGGTTGAATCACGCTTTCTCGGTTAAGGAGAAGCGTATTGAAGAGTTGCTTGGGAGCCTTCGCCTCTATGCCCTCGGGGCAGAGAATTGATGCGCGTTTCCTGGCGCGGGTGGTGCAGCCGCTGCATGCGCCCTCGCATAGTCCGCGGCTGTCGTTGCATGCATGAGTGATTCATCATTGAATAAGGATAACTAACATTAGACATGTCTTAGACATGTCTAGCACCCTAGTCGGTTGATTTCATCTCTTCTTCGAGAATCTTGGCGATGGCTTCAGTCGCCGCAGGTGAGAGGTCTCCCAAGGCTCGTGCTGCGAAACTCTGGACTTCGGCGATCCTCATGGCCTTCAAGAGCTTCAGCTGCGCCTCCACTCTGGCCGGCAGTTCTGGATCGGAGTCCAACAAGTATCCTGCGGGAACCCCAAAGAAATCGGCTAAGGCGGAAAGAAGCTTGCGGTCGGTGACCGTCGCTCCGGTGCCTTCTCGCATGTAGAACCAGCGGGCGCGTGACAAGCTGATTCCCTTAGCGGTGAGAGCCTCCTGGATGTCAGCGAATTTGTAGGGCTCCCCGCCTTCTGCGACAACAACGTCGAGAAGGATCTCTAAGCGGCGCGACAGTTCCTCTCGGCGTTTGGATGCGTGGCGACTACCGATCATAGTGTGGTCCTTCCGCTGCGTTAAGTCCTGCAGCTGTTTTCGATGGCGTCATGAGTCTCTCAGCGTTGATAAGCGCGGATTTATGAGTGGTCCAGGCATCCCGAAATCCGTGTGGGTCTACTAGATGGCAGTCACGAATCTCAGTGATCCGGCGTTGCAGAACCGTATGTACTCCTCTGCTGAAAGTGTCCCTGAGGGGGAACCGACTGCCATTTAGGATCAGATTCGTCTTCCCGTCCGTAGCTGCTCGCCATAGGGGCAGCACCCGCAACAGGTGCCATCTGGCAGCAATGTCCAGAAAGAATATACGACCAAAAATTACTAGTCGGGACGCCGACAGACCTGCCGCTACGCAGATAACTGAAATCGCTTGCCCGGCTCCGTAGACCCGCGCAAAGGCATCCTGCGCTGGCAGTTCGGCCGCAACCTGCAATACCGATCTGACTGCGAGTAAGGCAATGGCGCCGAAACACCCGGCACACACGAGAAAGAACCCTGCCCGGAAGACAGGCGACATTTCCCGAAGATGACTGACGACCGTTCTGATGATGCTGAAGCTCGTGTATGCGATAAATGCAGTAGCAGCCAGAAGGAAAAGAACCATTCCAGGCTGAGTCCCGTAGGTGCGAAGCAATGACGGACTTGTAACGGGAAGGTCACTCACAGCGAAGCCGGCCGTCAGGGTCAAGGAACAGACCAGCCACGCGACTTTGTGCCGCCGAATGATCCGTTGTCTGGGATGGGTCGCAAGCCTGGAGGACGCCGCTGCAGCATTGGTGACGGCAACGTGCAGCTGCAAGAAGGCCGCGAGTACAAGCAGGGAGAGCATCAGCCCGGCGAAGTTGCGGCCACCTAGTAACGAATCGACGGCTTCGTAGACAGGCTCAATGTACAGAGTGAAACCGGCGGTAGCAAAGACCGAAGCCATGAGAGCCGGCCGCGCAGGCGGATTCCAGATCGCGGGAATGCGTAGAACAGCTAGGAAGCCCAGACAGGCCGCCACGAGTATGCTCATCATCATCCAAAGACCTCAGCGAACCTGACAGGTTCATCCAGAGTTCGGACATCCGAACGCCACATGTGGTCCATCAGCAAGTCCGCGAAACTCTCCGCGCGTTTTTCTTCGATGGTCGTGAATGTCGAGCAAGTGGCCGACCTGCGTCGGCTCAAAAGCTTTACCAAAGGCGGTGGCGTCCCATCACCTTCCAACCGAACATCGGCGATCCTCAGCTGGTCAGCGACCATCGCGGGACCCAACAGGGGCATCGGGCTCGTGACGTTGCCGCGGGACCTCTCATGATGACCCAAAAGAAGGTGGCCAAATTCGTGGCACACGAAATGGTCCTCTCGTCGGCGCTCCTCCGCAGGGGCAAACAAGATGAGGTCTATGGCCTTGTTGCTGTACGTCATGGCACAAACCGGGCTCCCCCGGAGCTCTTCAGTTCTGCGGACCACCAATTTTCGGGAACGTCTCGTGGAAACGACCTTGTGGAGTCCACCCAAAGTGAGCTTGTCAGGCAGGCTCAAATCTGAAATTGCGGAGTAGACCGGGCCCAAGTAGCCAGGATCATAAATTGGCGTCATCGATTGCGGGGCCCTAAATCTTCCAGAGCGTACCCCGAGGGGTACTGCGATGATCCGGATAGTCCTGGCTTGAACCGCGCTGTTGTCCTAAGCGGTCGCCGGGATGCCACGGAAGCCCTGAACCTCAGAAGGCCATCAAGGGCTTTCACCAGGACTGGGCTGGGCCTGGGAAGACCTAATGCAGCCGCCAGGCGTTCATCGGCAAGCATGGCCGTGAGCAAGTGCTCCGTGAGGGGGCGGAAAGGTAGAGGCAAGCGCCCGCGAAGGACTCCCAGCGTGGAGCGCATCAGACTCAGCCCTGAGGGACTGGCTGCCACATGCTCTCTCTCATAGGTGTCCAGGAAATCCTCAGCATGCGCAAAGTCACTGGGGATATCGCGCAGCCCCATGCGGCCCCCCAGTCCAGCGAAGAAGTCGACGGCCGCTTGTTTTTCGATATCCAAGGATGGCCGCCAAGCATGCTGGTCCACCCATCGAATCGGAACCACGAGCATGGTCATTAACACGTACACGAAATCCGCGTTGCTTCCCGGGACGCCTCTGTGCACTCTTCTTAGGAGTGAAACCATGGCCTGACCGCGTTCACTGTCGAGGCCGCCGGCGATGATTTCGTAGATAACGATTGCCGTATCGTATGACCTCTTTTGGGGCCGGGATCTGATCTCGCCCGTTGCCTCGAGAGATCTTGCCAACGACGGAACGGCGAAGTTCCGGTAATACGCAAGAAAGAAGCCCAGATCCATGTCTTCGGCGAGATCGAAGAGAACGAAACGGCGGTAGATCTCCTCGTATTGGGCGCGTCTGAGCGTTTCCTGCCGGGCGATACTGTCCGCGCGGCTTGTGTGTATCAAATTAAGCTCCCAAAGCAAGAGATGTCGGTTGTCGTACGTGGACCACGCCAAAAGGCAAGGCCGGTCTTTGGCGACACCTAAGCATGTGTAGCCTTAGACATGTCCAAGACTTGATTATAGTAGTTGTTTGCCGGGAACATTCAGCAGCGCGCTTCAAGTGAATGGGCGACGGGAAACGACGACAGGACGAGCGAGGAGGGCACCGGATGCAGGTGACAATGAAGCCCCTTGCGTGGGTTCATGCGACATCGTCTGTCGATGGCGATCGGCAATGTAACGAAGGCGACACGCCATGCAGTTACAGTAACCAAATCCACTCCCAGGCGCCCCTCGAATGTTAGGTTCAGAACAGCCTGCAACAGTAACTAAAACCTGTTGGGGCGAACATCGATTTACAGCGCTGAAGCCAGTACAGGTGAAGACAGTCTGTACGAGATTCAAAGGACATGACTCATGACTGCTGTTGCACATCGGGGAGGCGGGCGCCCGAGCAAGGGGCTCCGCAAGTACATTGGCTTTCGTGTGCCTGCTGAGATGGCCGACCAGGTCGCGCAGGTGGCCGAGGCGGAGGGTGTCACGATCACGGATTACGTGGCCTCCGTTGTGGCAAAGCAGCTCGAGGTCGATCTGGAGCGTCACGACCACCACAAATATCAGGAGGAGCTGCCCATTGGCCGCCTTGCCTCTTAAATGATGAAGGCCCGCACAAGGCGGGCCTTCTAAGCATTTGACTCAATACCCTTTTTGCTTGCCGGCGACGAGGTAGAGAGTCCTTAAGAATCAACTCGGGCCTGACGGTCCGGGCATTTTCCTATCCCTTGAGAGGAATAGCATCATCGTACCCCACGAGATGCGCGCATGCACAGACTCACAGAGTCCGGGCGTGCCGCCTGCATCAGTCCGTTCGAGGGAGGCCTGGGCATCCCTAGCTCCCCTGCTTGCCGGACAGCCGCGCGTTCGCCTTTCCCGTGACGGCGGAAGGACATACCCTCAGAAGCTTGAGCGCGCCCTCACTGAGGCGCCCCCCACGTTCCCGGCTGCGGTCCGGATCTTTGGTAAGGATGGCACCTGCGCGGCGATCTTCCTCGACTTCGACTCTTCCGTCGCTGGCGTTGATTGGGTGGAGGCGGACGTCCGCTCACTCCAGACGTGGCTACACAACTGTGGGGCCCGGTGGATTGAGGACTACTCCCCCAACGGCGGCCGCCACGTTTACGTCCCGTTGGAGCAGCGGGTCACTTTCTCTGAAGCGCGTGATCTTGTCGAGGCGCTGGGCACCCGGTACCGGACCCTGGACAAGACCCCGCACCAGAACCTCCTCCACGGCTGCATGCGCACACCCGGTTCCCCACACAAGAGGGGTGGCTACCAGGAACTCGCAATGAGCCTGTCGATGGCCTACGACATTGTCCGGCGGCCTAACAGCGCAGCGGTGTGGACCGCAATGAACGCTGACCTGGCAGGGGAGATTCGCGCCGTCCGAGCACTCCGCCTCGAGCAGACCTTTACCCCGGCGGCCGCCGAGGCTCCCAAAGTCCAGCACCCGGCCGGCCGCATGTCCCGGGTGATGCAGCTAATGGCACAAACCGGGCTCTACGACTCAAACCGCTACGCCTCCGACTCGGATGCCCGCCAAGCGATCATCACCGGCGCCGTGGCCGCCGGACTGGAACTGACCGATGTGGAACGCCGGATGATGCAGGGCACCTGGCCAGGACTGGCCTCTTTCTACGCCCGCTATGCCTCCAGGCACCGCCTCCCTGCCCTGCGCCGGGACTGGCTGAATGCGGCCAGGTACCTAAGCCGAGACCCGGGATCTAGGGACCGGAAGAACAATGCCCGCAAATCCCCCACAAGCCAGCCAAATACACAGCCCCCCGCTATACAAGGGAAATCGATCTCGACGAATCCCGATACCGAGCATCGGTACATCCGAACCTGGCGAAATGCTGTCAGGCTCAAAGAGCACACATATACAGATTCGAGGACAGGGCTGGCGAGAAGAATGGTGCTGAGGTCCCTGGGGGAAGCTGCACACATGACAGCGTCCCGGTTCGTTGAATTCGGTGTCCGTTCTATCGCGGTTGCCACCGGGCTGGATCACACGACCGTGGGGGGGCATCTCAGAGCCCTGCGCAGCGAAGGTGATCCCTTGGTGACGTTGGTGGAACAGGGGCGTGGCACCAAGGGGGACCTCTATATGCTGACTATTCCGGAGGAGACGAAGACGGCGGCTGAAGATCTCACTTGGCGGAAGGGGAAAATCCGTGCTCTGCGCCCGGTATTCCGGGAACTCGGCCTGCCGGCTGCCTTCGTTTATGAGGCGCTGGAGCACTCCCCCGGTTTGTCGACGGCAGAGATCGTGACGCTGACCAGGCTCTCCCGGACAACCGTCAGTGAAGCCCTCGAGGTGATGGCCGCCTGGCACATGATCGCCCGCGACACCGCACGGGCTTGGTCCGTGGTGACCACAACGTCATTGAAAGAACTCGCCGAACACTTCGGCGTCCTGGAAGCCGTCGCGGCGCAGCTGCAGCGCTACCGGATCGAACGGATCCTATGGAAGGAATGGCTGTCCAAGAACGTCAACACCGTCTCGGAGCTCCTCTCCCCCGGCGAAGACTACCCATGGGAAGCATTTGAAGGCCCACCGGATGAATGGGCCCTAGCCGATATGGCATTTACTAAGGCCGGTTGAGTGGATTATCGTAACTCTGTTACTCACAGATACCGTGAGTAACAGAGTAACAGAGTAACAGAGTTACGAAGTTCGTGATCCCGTTGTCGGATGAGTCCCGCTAATTCATTTCAGATGAGTCGAACCTGGGACGACGCTACGAGAAGGATTGGGTTCGTGGCGTCAGGCCGAGAGCAACTCGCAGCTCATCCTCCGTGGAACCTACGAGCTCAGCCTGGCGTTGCAGCAACAGGTCCACCGCAACTCGAATCAAGGTGTTGTCGGTTATCCGCTCGCCCTTTTCTTTACGGGCGCGCTGCACTTTCGATGCAAGTATCGTCAATTCGTCAGCTTGGTCTGCGTGCAGGCGCAGCTCTTTGCGAACTAGCTCTGTGTAATGGGTACGGCCGGACGTCACTGGTTCATCGGCTTCAATGGAGACGTCGGCAGGACCGGTTCGTACCGGGGTCCTATCGAGCTGGGCTTCGGCTACGGTCGCCACTCCCCCGTCATGTTCAACCCCGGCTGGCCCTACGTGGCCCACAGCATTGGCATCGTGGGTTGACGGCTGAGTAGTTGGGGCTTCATGAAGACCCACTGCCGCGTGGACGATGTGCAGGGCTGGGCCCTCCGCACCTAGATCTATAGGAGGGGCGTCCTTGATTTCCTTAGTTTGGTTGGCAAAGTTCTTAAATCCACCTTTGAGCGCCATCGAGGTTAGCCCTTCCCTGTCTTGGCCCAGAGATTGAACAGCTCTAGGGCGACATCCTTGTAGTCCATAGTGGCTTTCTCGGAATTGCGAGTCTTCTCATACGAAGTGACTACCGTCCCGTACATTGGCGCCCGTTCATGGGCCTTGTAGGCGCGGACCAGTGAGTTACAAACGAGAATCCCCTGCTCCCGCAGCATCTCCTGCGCATCCAACGCATCTTGCGGAGACCTCGAATCGGCTTTCGTTATGACAACCCTGTAGTCCAGTCCAAAGGGCTGAACTATCTTTTCGAACGTATAAACAAGTGGCAGAAGGGCCAGAGGAGTTGCCTCGGTGGGCATCACGATGAAGTCACACTGACTGACGATCGCCTGGAGCACCTTGGTGTTTTCTAAGTTGCCTGGGGTGTCGACGAACACAGTGTCATAGTCGAGATCCCGCATTTGCTTGAGGGCTTCTGGATCCGTTTCAGTGGCCACATCGAACTGCAATTGCTCCTTGTCAGGGAGTTCTTCCGCGTTAGTAGCCCACATTGTGACTGATCCTTGTGGGTCCGCGTCGACCACCAGCACCTTTGAGCTCTGTGCGGCAACGGCGGCAAGGTTCATCACCGTCGTGGTTTTTCCTGCTCCGCCCTTTTGGTTGACGACGGCTACTACCCTCATGAGTGCTTCCTTCTCTTGGTCTCGTTAGCACCCGCATCGGTAACTGATGGTCATCCGGAAAGATTTGTATGACTGAAAAGACGGGCTGGCTTCATGAAACCAGGCAGTATCCGTATCTAGTCGCCGGCAAGCGCTACGCCAAAATTATCAGCTCCGCTCCCCCGCTAGTCGGAGAATCGCCGTAGATACACAGAGTCAGTGACTTCGGAACTGCGGTTTTCTGTAAGTCTGTAAGTCTGTAAGCCGGTAATTCGAATCGACGAAGTACGCTTCCCACCCCCCCCCAGGGCTTCCGCTACCGCTCAGGAACCCATTGAGGCCGCATGATTCACCCCAACCTGATCCAAGGTGGCGGCTGCGCTAGTTGGCGCTCTAGAGCCGCGGGCAAGTCGCGGCGTCCTCCGGGACTCTGTGACTTCCGGACTTCCGGAGTAGCGGACTCACGGAGTTCGTGAGTCACGCTGTCTGTTTGTTGGTGGCGGTGTTGCGGTGGGCGCCAGGCGTTGCTGGGTCGAAGGGGCTGCGTGTGTAGCCACTGACTCTGTGACTCCCGGAGGCACGAAGTGCCGGAGTAACAGACTTGGGGAGTCTGTGAGTCGGTTGGATCTGGGGTGCTAGTCGCGGCGTCCTCCGGGACTCTGTGACTTCCGGACTTCCGGA
>NZ_JBQQCH010000011.1:0-126189 GCF_052245515.1 Pseudarthrobacter sp. 1C304
TGACCCGCGGGTTCATCATCGGCGCCACCGCCGGCCGCACCACCCTCACCGGTGAAGGCCTGCAGCACGCCGACGGCCACTCCCCCATCCTGGCCGCCACCAACCCCGCCGTCGTCACCTACGACCCGGCCTACGGCTACGAGATCGGCGTCATTATGCGCGACGGCCTCAACCGCATGTATGGTCCGGGCCCGGCCGACAATGATCCGTCGCGGAACGTGATGTACTACATCACGGTCTACAACGAGCCGATCTCCCAGCCGGCTGCACCGGCGGAAATCGACGTCGAAGGCATCATCAAGGGCATTTACCTGCTGGCTCCGGCCAAGATCGACGGCCCGCGCACGCAGATCCTGGCCTCCGGTGTCTCCGTCCCCTGGGCCCTCGAAGCCCAGCGCGTCCTCGCCGAGGACTGGGGCGTCTCCGCAGACGTCTGGTCCGTGACGTCCTGGAGCGAACTGCGCCGCGACGCCATGGCCGCCGAGGAGGAAGCCTTCCTCAACCCCGGCCAGCCCGCCCGCGTCCCGTTCGTCACCGAACAGCTGGCCGGCGCCACCGGCCCGATCGTGGCCGTCACGGACTACATGAAGGCCGTGCCGGACCAGATCCGCCAGTTCCTGCCGAACGAGTTCGCCTCGCTCGGCGCGGACGGGTTCGGGTTCTCCGACACCCGCGCCGCTGCCCGCCGCTTCTTCAAGAACGATGTCCACTCCGTGGTTGTCCGTTCGCTGCAGATGCTGGCCCGCCGCGGCGAGGTGGATGCCCAGGCTCCGGCCCAGGCGATCGAGAAGTACCGGCTGCACAACGTCAACGCCGGCACCACCGGCAACGCGGGCGGCGACTCCTAAGTCCAGCCCGGCAGCACTCGACGGCGGCTCCCACCGGAAGGCGGGGCCGCCGTCGTGCGTTTAACCCCCGGCACGCTGCACCCGGCACCCGGGACGCCGGACCCGGCACCCAGCACCCGGGGACGCCAGCCGCAGTGTGACCCGGTGCGGTCCGGCCGACCCGGCACTGTGATTAAACACAAAGCGCGTTGTAGCCTTTGCACAAATGGAGCTTGCCCGGCCATCCCCGTATGCTCGATGCATGGCCGAGCCGATCACCACTCCTGCAAAACGCAAGCCCGCCTCAAGGGCGATGCCTCCGGAGAAGGTGGAGACCCTCAAGAAACTGCGGGCCAGCGTGGGCCAGCTGTCCACCACAACGCTGCGCCAGCTGGAGAAATCCCTGCCCTGGTACAGCCGGCTGAACTCCGACGAACGCTCGGCCCTGGGCATGGTGGCCCAGAACGGCATCGCCGCGTTCGTCACCTGGTACGAGCGGCCCAGCTCACCGTCGTGGATCCTGTCCGACGTCTTTGGCACCGCCCCGACCGAGCTGACCCGCTCCATCAGCCTGCAGAAGGCCCTCCAGCTGATCCGGATCGTCGTGGAAGTCGTCGAGGACCAGGTTCCCGTGATTGCACCGGAAGCGGACCAGGGCGCTCTCCGCGAGGCGGTGCTGCGGTACTCCCGCGAGGTGGCGTTCGCCGCCGCGGACGTCTACGCCCGCGCCGCCGAATCCCGCGGATCATGGGACACCCGGCTGGAAGCCCTGATTGTCGACGCGATCCTGCGCGGCGAAAACACCGACGCCCTGCGGTCCCGGATCGCGGCGCTGGGCTGGAAGGCGCAGGAGCGCTTCACCGTGATGGTGGGCAACTCCCCGTCCGAACCGAGCGCCAGCTACGTCAGCGAACTGCGCCGCACAGCGGGGCGTTTCGCCGAGGACGCGCTGGTGGGGATCCAGGGCGACCGGCTCATCCTTATCCTCGGCGGCGTGCACGACCGCGAGACGGCCTACCTGAAACTGGCCGAGCTTTTCGCTCCCGGTCCGGTGGTGTACGGCGCCGAAGCGGGTTCCCTACTCGAGGCCAGCGGCTCCGCCCAGTCCGCGTTCGCCGGGCTCACCGCCGCCCGCGCCTGGCCGTCCGCGCCGCGCCCGGTGGCCGCCGATGACCTCCTGCCCGAACGCGTGATCTCGGGGGACGACGCCGCGCGCCGCTCCCTCGTGAAGAACATCTACCGGCCCCTGCTGGCCGCGTCCAACGGCCTGGTGGAGACCCTGGGCACGTACCTTGAACTGGGCCATTCGCTGGAGGCAACGGCGCGTGAACTTTTCGTCCACGCCAACACCGTGCGGTACCGGCTCAAGCGCGTCTGCGACGTCACCGGGTGGGATCCGCTCCTTCCGCGGGAGGCCTTTGTGCTCCAGACAGCCCTGGTGGTGGGCCGGCTGGCGGCCCCGCCCAAGCCCGCCACGGAACGCCAGCCTTCCCGGAACAGCTCCTGATCGGTTGTAGACTTCCTACAAAGTGACCCGATGAGCTTGGTGCATGAATGCACCATAAATCACGCCGCAATTTGGAAAGCTGGATACGTGCTTGCAATCGTCTGCCCTGGACAGGGCTCCCAGACCCCCGGTTTTCTGGCCCCCTGGCTGGAACTACCGCCCGTCGCAGGCCACCTGGCCTCCCTCAGCGAAATCGCAGGTATCGACCTCGCCGCCCACGGCACCACCTCCGACGAGGAGACCATCAAGGACACCGCTGTTGCGCAGCCCCTGATCGTCGCCGCCGGGCTGGTGGCCGCGAAGTCCCTGTTCGACGTCGAACTCGGCACCCTGCCGGTGATCCTCGCCGGCCACTCCGTCGGCGAAATCACGGCGTCGGCCCTAGCCGGCGTCCTGACCGAAACCGAAGCCATGACGTTCGTCCGCGAGCGTGCGAACAGCATGGCGGCTGCCGCAGCCGCCACCCCCACCGGCATGAGCGCCGTGGTGGGCGGCGACCCGGCCGGGGTCCTGGCGGCGATTGAGGCCAGCGGCGCCACGGCAGCCAACGTCAACGGTGCCGGGCAGACCGTCGCAGCAGGAACCCTGGAGCAGCTGGCGTCCCTCGCGGACAACCCGCCGGCCAAGGCCCGCGTCATTCCACTGAAGGTCGCCGGCGCGTTCCACACCTCGCACATGTCCCCCGCCGTCGCGGCGCTGCAGGCCCTGAAGCCCACGCTGCACCCGCGCAACCCGCAGGTCCCCCTGCTTTCCAACTACGACGGCGCGGAAGTCACCGATGGTGGCGCCGCCGTCGAAAGCCTGATTGCCCAGGTGTCCCGCCCGGTCCGATGGGACCTGTGCATGGAAACGCTGGTGCGCCGCGGCGTGACCGGCGTGATCGAGCTGGCCCCGGCCGGCACCCTCGCCGGACTCGCCAAACGCGGCATGCCCGGCGTCAAGACCGTCACCGTCAAGACCCCGGACGACCTGTCCGCCGCCCTGGCCCTATTCGCAGAACTGGAAGGACAGGCATGAGCGTTCCCGCCCTGAAGCAGGCGCCCCTGCACGAGCACACCCGCGTGATGGGTGTCGGTGCGTACCGGCCCGACGTCATCGTCACCAACGACGACGTCTGCCAATGGATCGACTCCTCCGACGAATGGATCCGCCAACGCACGGGCATCATCACCCGGCACCGTGCCCCCGCCGACGTCAGCGTGATCGACATGGCCGAGGGCGCAGCCCGCGAGGCCCTGCAGAAGGCCGGCATCGAGGCTTCCCAGCTCGGCGCCGTCATCGTCTCCACCGTCACCCACCCCTACGCGACGCCGTCCGCCGCGGCGAGCCTCGCAGATCGCCTCGGCGCCACGCCCGCCCCGGCCTTCGACATCTCCGCAGCCTGCGCCGGGTACTGCTACGGCATTGCCCAGGCCGACGCGCTGGTCCGCTCCGGCACGGCCGACTACGTCCTCGTGGTCGGCGCCGAAAAGCTCTCCGACGTCATCGACAACACCGAACGCACCATCTCCTTCCTCCTCGGCGACGGCGCAGGCGCCGTGGTGATCGGCCCGTCCGACACCCCGGGGATCGGCCCGTCGGTGTGGGGCTCGGACGGCAGCAAGTGGGACGCGATCGGCATGACCAACTCCATGCTGGACCTCCGCGAGCACGCCGCGGCGGGCAAGCAGGGGGCTGCACTCAGCGCCGGCGAGGCCGCCGTCACCGACGCCGCCGTCTGGCCGACCCTCCGCCAGGACGGGCAGACGGTCTTCCGCTGGGCGGTCTGGGAAATGGCCAAGGTTGCCCAGCAGGCCCTGGACGCCGCCGGCATCTCCGCTGACGACCTTGCAGCCTTCATCCCGCACCAGGCCAACATGCGGATCATCGACGAGATGGCCAAGCAGCTGAAGCTTCCGGAGACCGTGGTCATTGCGCGGGACATCGCCGACGCCGGGAACACCTCCGCTGCCTCCATCCCCCTCGCCACCCACCGCCTGCTGCAGGAAAACCCGCAGCTCAGCGGCGGGCTCGCACTGCAGATCGGCTTCGGCGCCGGGCTGGTCTTCGGCGCGCAGGTGATTGTGCTTCCGTAGGCGTCCCCGCCTCTCCACGTCTTCAAATCCCAGAGCAAGCCGAACCCTCGGTTTGAGTCATTTACCGCCCGAAGTTTCCGGCATACCGGCAGCCCACGGCACCAACAAGAAAAGGAGCCACCAATGGCTAGCAACGAAGAGATCCTGGCCGGCCTGGCTGAAATCGTCAACGAAGAGACCGGCCTGGCCACCGAGGCTGTCGAAATGGACAAGTCCTTCACCGAGGACCTGGACATCGACTCCATCTCGATGATGACGATCGTCGTCAACGCTGAAGAGAAGTTCGGCGTGCGCATCCCGGACGAAGAGGTCAAGAACCTCAAGACCGTCGGCGACGCCGTCAGCTTCATCGCAAACGCACAGGCCTAATTCGGGCCCCGGGCCGGTCCGGGGGCGCAACTGCTCCCCCGGACCGAGCCCTTGCAGTACCTTCCCCTGCACCACCCCAGAGTTTTTTCACCGCAGGCCGACGCACCCCTTTCCCGGGTTTCCGTCACGGCCGGCGCACCGACAGAGAGTGATCCCATGGCACGCAAAGTAGTCATTACCGGTCTGGGTGCCACCACGCCCATCGGCGGCGATGTCCCCACGATGTGGAAGAACGCGCTGAAGGGCGTCTCCGGCGCGCACACGCTTGAAGACGACTGGGTGGCCAAGTACGAACTGCCCGTCCATTTTGCCGCACGCGCTTCAACCCCCGCGACCGAGGTCCTGAGCCGGGTCGAAGCCAAGCGCATGGACCCCTCCACCCAGTTCGCCGTCGTCGCCTCCCGCGAAGCGTGGGCCGACGCCGGCATCACCGATGTCGACCACGACCGGCTGGCCGTGGCCTACGCCACCGGCATCGGCGGCGTCTGGACGCTCCTGGACGCCTGGGACACCCTGCGCGAAAAGGGCCCCCGCCGGGTCCTGCCGATGACCGTGCCGATGCTGATGCCCAACGGCCCGGCCGCGGCCGTGAGCCTCGACCTGGGCGCCCGCGCCGGAGCCCACACCCCGGTCTCCGCCTGCGCCTCCGGCACCGAAGCCGTGCACATGGGCCTGGACCTGATCCGTTCCGGCAAGGCAGACGTCGTCGTCTGCGGCGGGGCCGAAGCTGCCATCCACCCGATGCCGATCGCCGCCTTTGCCTCCATGCAGGCGCTCTCGCGCCGCAACGACGATCCCGAGCACGCCTCCCGGCCCTACGACCGTGACCGCGACGGCTTCGTCATGGGCGAGGGCGCCGGCGCGCTGGTGCTGGAAGCCGAGGAACACGCGCTGGCCCGCGGCGCCCGCATCTACGCCGAGCTGGCCGGGACCTCGGTGACGGCCGACGCTTACCACATCACCGCCCCGGACCCGGAGGGCCTCGGCGCCACCCGCGCGCTGAAGGCCGCCATGTTCGACGGCCGGATCCAGCCGGAAGACGTGGTGCACGTCAACGCGCACGCCACCTCCACCCCGGTCGGCGACAAGCCCGAGTACGCGGCGCTCAAGGCCGCCCTGGGCAAGCAGGTGGACAGCGTGGCGGTCTCCGCCACCAAGTCCCAGATGGGGCATTTGCTGGGCGCCTCCGGCGCGGTGGAAGCCGTGCTGACCGTGATGGCCATCTACGACCGCAAGGCCCCGGTGACCATCAACCTCGAGAACCAGGATCCGGAGATCCCGCTCGACGTCGTCACCACGGCCCGCGACCTGCCGTCCGGCAGCATCGCCGCGCTGAGCAACTCCTTCGGCTTCGGCGGCCACAACGCCGTGATCGCGGTGCGCAGCATCTAGCCCCACCGCAGCGCGCCGGGCAGGCAGATGGCGGCAATGTTCTTCGGGAACATTGCCGCCATCTGTCTTTTCGGTGCTAGTTCAGGCGGTAGTCATTGATAACGACGCCGGATCCGAACCGTTCGCTGGCGGTCAGCTCCGCGTTCCGGGGCGTGTAGCCGTGGCCGGCGAAGAGCGGGATCCCCGCACCGAACGTCACGGGATTGACCTTCAGGACCAGCCGGTCGATCTCACCGGCCAGGGCGGACGCCAGCTGCCCTCCGCCGCACAACCAGATGTCCGCACCGTCCGGCCCGGCCTTCAGTTCCCTGACGACGGCGGCCGGGTCCTCCGCGCTGGTGGTGACCGCGGCCGGGGCGGCGGTCCGCGTCCGGGAAAACACATACTGCCGCAGGTGGGGATAAGGGTTGTCGAGGCCCTGAGCCAGCCCCACCGCATAGGTGTTCCAGCCCATCAGGACGGTGTCGAAGCGGGTCAGCGGGGCCGTGAGCCCCAGGGCAGCCAGCGCAGGCGCCGGAAGGGCGTCCGTATAGTCCCGCACGATGGTGTCCATGTGGTCACCGGTGACGGGAAAGGCATCGAAGGTGTGGTCCGGTGCCGCGATAAAGCCGTCCAGGCTGACGGCGACGTAGTACACGAGCTCGCGCATGTTCTCTCCGTTCATGGCTGAGGAAGCGGTGGAACGAGACTACGTTACCCGCGGCGCCGCCTGCGACAACGACAGCCGGCGGCACGGTTCCTGGGAACGGTGCCGCCGGCTGTCGTTGTGGATTGCTATGGAGTGATTGTCTGGAAGCCCCCGCGGGCCGGAGCCTCAGCCCACCTGGTGCAGCCAGCGTACGGGAGCGCCCTCGGCCGCGTGGCGGAACGGTTCGAGTTCCTCGTCCCAGGCCTCGCCGAGGGCCAGGGACAGCTCGTGGTAGACCGCCGACGGGTCGCCCGCGCCGGACTCGTAGGCGTAGCGGATGCGGTCCTCGGAAACCATGATGTTGCCGTGCACATCGGTGACGGCGTGGAAAATGCCGAGCTCAGGCGTGTGGGACCAGCGGCCGCCGTCAACCCCCTGGCTTGGTTCTTCCGTGACCTCGTAGCGCAGGTGCGCCCAGCCTCGGAGCGCGGACGCCAATTGAGCCCCCGTGCCCGGGTTTCCGGTCCACGACAGCTCGGCCCGGAACATTCCGGGCGCTGCTGGCTGAGCGGTCCACTCAAGGTCCGTCCGCTTGTCCACGACAGAACCTATGGCCCACTCAACGTGGGGGCACAGGGCGGTCGGGGCCGAGTGAACGAACAAGACACCGCGGGTCAGTGCAACAGACATTCCATCCTCCATAGCTGTAGGTACGTCTTCCCCAACGACCTCTTGCCTGGATGTCTGTCTGTTGCGCGGGTCCGCCATGATCGGGTGGTCCTTGCCAGACTATTAAATTAGTGCCCGGTATCTCGGTGGGGCTGATGCTCAAGAGCTTCAATCGACACTCGAAGGTGGCCGGGCGTGAGTCTTATTCTGCCGTACGCCTTGTTATTACGCCAGTGAAATTCGGCGCGTCTTTCCCGGCACGCCGCGCTGTGTCTTATATGGGCGGTCCGCGGGGGCCGGCACGCCGCCGGGCGGAGGGGTCAGGCCCTCGGGTGGGCCTGCTGGTAGCTCTGCCGGAGCCGCTCCACGGAGACGTGCGTATAGATCTGCGTGGTGGCAAGGCTGCTGTGGCCCAGGATTTCCTGCACTGCACGGAGGTCGGCCCCGCCGTCGAGCAGGTGCGTCGCGGCCGAGTGCCGGAGGGCGTGCGGCCCGGTCGCGGCGGTGTCCCCCAGCGCGAGCAGCAGATCGCGGACCACACTGCGGACCTGCCGCTGGTCCACCCGTTTGCCGCGGGCGCCGAGGAACAGCGCCGGGCCGGAAGTTTCCGTGGCGAGGGCGGGCCTGCCCCGGCGCAGCCAGTCGTCGACGGCGATCGCTGCGGGCAGTCCGTAGGGCACCGTACGTTCCTTGTTGCCTTTGCCGACCACGCGCAGGGTCCTGCGGTCAGGATCGAAGTCGTCCACGTCGAGGCCGGCCAGCTCGCCGACCCGGATGCCCGTGGCGTACAGCAGCTCCACCATGGCGCGGTTCCGCAGCGGCAGGGGCCCGCCCTCGGCGGCAGCAGTTTCGGTGCCTTCGACGAGGCGGAGGACCTGCTGCTGGTGCAGAACGCCGGGCAAGGACTTCTCCCGCTTGGGCGCCTTCAGCCGCAGCGCCGGATCCGCGGCGATCAGTTCCTCGCGGACCGCCCAGGCTGTGAAGGCCCTGGCAGTCGCGGAGCGGCGTGCCAGCGTGGCACGGGACATCCCGCCTTCGCTTTGCGCACCTAGCCACCGCCGCAGGGTCCCCAGTTCCAGGTCCGGCAGGTCCTCCACCCCTTCGGAGACGGCATACTCCAGGAGGCTTCCGACGTCGGAGAGGTAAGCGCGTACCGTGTGGGCCGAGCGGCCCCGCTCCGCCTCCAAGTAGCGGCCGAAGGCTGCGGCGGCGGCGGCCAGCGGGGCCGGGATCTGCTGTGTGGGCACCCCCTTACTTTCGCAGGATTCGTCCGGCGGTCAAGGAGCCGGGCGGCGCGCCGCGGGTCTGCTGCTGCCACGGCGCCTCCTCCGGGAACCGGGCACCGCTCAGCCGGGCTTCCCGGAGCGTTTCCAGCCGCCGGCGCGCGACTCGGCCAGCCCCAGCAACCCGAGCCGGCCCAGGCCCGCCCGGACCGAGTCCGCGCTGAGCCCCGCCACGACGGTGAGTTTTTCGACCGAGGTGGCGGTCCGCAGAGGCAGGGCGTCGAGCAGGATGAGGTCCTCCAGCGTCAGCCCGTCCTGGACCGCCGCGGGTCCGGATTTGTCATCGGGCAGAGATTCGCCGCTGGGCCCCGCGAGTTCGGCAATCTCGCCCGCATCGGTGACGCAGACAGCGCCCCCTTCGCGGAGCAGCCGGTGGCAACCAGCGGAGTTGGCGCTGTGCACCGACCCCGGGACCGCGCCAACCGCCCGGCCCAGCGTCTCGGCATGGTGCGCCGTGTTCAGCGCGCCGGATCTCCACCGGGCCTCCACCACCACCGTAACCGCCGAGAGCGCGGCTATCAGCCTGTTCCGCTGCAGGAACCGGTAGCGCGTCGGGGCGGACCCCGGCGGCACCTCAGCGAGGACCGCGCCCTGGTTGGCGACGGCCCGGAGCAGGTCCTCGTTGCCCGACGGGTAGAAGCGGTCCACTCCCCCGGCCATCACGGCGATGGTGGGGATCCCGCCGGGCGGGGCTCCGGCAAGGGCGGCCCGGTGGGCGTGCGCGTCGATCCCGTACGCGCCGCCGGAGACGATGGTGAACCCCCGCTGGGCCAGTGAGTACGCCAGGTCACCCGTCACCGACCCGCCGTAGGAGGTGCTGTCCCGGGAACCGACCAGGGCAATGGACTTGGGGGCCGGCGGCAGTTCCTGCTCGATGCCGCGCCACCAGAGGCAGATAGGCTCCTGCAGGCCAAGATCAGCCAGCTGACCAGGCCAGAGGTCGTCAGTGGGAATGATCAGGCGCCCGCCCAGCCGCTGCATCGTAGCGAGATCCCGTGCCGGCGCCAGATCCGGGATCCTGGGCGCCCAGCGCTGCCGTGCAGCCCCCAACCCCGTCCACCCGGCGCCCGTGCCGTTTTCGTCCAGCAGCCCGAACATTTCGCGCTCCAGCTCCGCACCGGCGGCCAGCTGCCCGGTGGCTATCCGTAGGGCGTCCTCCGCACCGGCGGCGCGCACGAGTGCGAGTCCCGCGGCGTCCTGCGGCTCAAACAGCCGTGACAGCGCTGCCCGCGCCGTCCGATCGCTCTCTGTCATGGGGGGGTCCTTTCACGCTCTGGCATCAGTGGCGGTACCGCCGCGCGGCGGAACCGGGCAAACGGGCTGGGCAACAAACGGGCTGGGTAACAAACGGGCTAGGCCGCGACAGCTGCCTGCCGCAGGTTGAGGGCCACCCCGATGTCATCGGCCTCCGGCACCTCGCGGAGGGACAGATCCGCCAGGGTCCATGCCAGGCGCAGAACACGGTCGTAGCCGCGTGCCGTCAGCACCCCGCGCTCCAGGGCATGGTCCAGGATCTGGGTAGTAGAGGCACCCAGCCGGAGGGCACCCCGGAGCACACGCCCCGGGACCTGGGCATTGGTCTCCATCCCGAAGGGCAGGAGACGCTCCAGCTGGCGCTTCCGGGCTGCCTCGACGCGGGCCGCGATGGTGGCGGTGTCCTCCTCGGCCACGGGCTGGCCGAAGTCCGCCAGCGAGACGCGCTCCACCTGCAGCTGGATGTCGACCCGGTCCAGGAGCGGCCCGGACATGCGGGCCAGGTAGCGCCGCCGCATGGTGGGCGTGCAGATGCAGTCGACCCCTTTGCCCGCGGCCTTGCCGCAGGGACAGGGATTGGCCGCAAGAACCAGCTGGAAGCGCGCCGGGTACGCCGCCGTTCCTGCAGAGCGGTGAAGCACCAGTTCCCCGCTCTCCAGCGGCTGCCGCAGCGCGTCCAGGACGCGGCGTTCATATTCGGGCGCCTCATCGAGGAACAGCACCCCGCGGTGGGCCCGCGAGGCTGCCCCCGGCCGGGGCAGCCCGGAGCCCCCGCCGATGATGGCCGCCGGCGTGGCTGTGTGGTGCGGGCTCTCGTACGGCGGCCTGCGGACAAGGTCCAGGGAAGCCGAGGTCAGCGAGCACAGGGAATGGATGGCGGTCACTTCCATGGCCTCGGCGTCACCAAGGTCCGGCAGGAGCCCGGGAAGCCGCTCAGCCAGCATAGTCTTGCCGGCGCCCGGCGGCCCCGTGAGCAGCAGGTGGTGGGCCCCGGCGGCGGCCACTTCCAGCGCCTTCCGGGCCTCCCCCTGCCCGGAGACGTCCCGCATGTCCGGCGGCACGAACGACACCGGACCGCCGCCGGTCTCCGGTTCCTCCTGATCCGGTTCGGGGTCGAAGTCGAGGGCCAGGTCCTGCGGATCAGCGCCAAAGTCGAACGCCAGCCGGGCAAGCGTGGAGTAGCCCTGCACACGGGCGCCCGGCACCAGTTTCGCCTCGGCGGCGTTTGCCTGCGCCACAACGACGTCGGCGTACCCGGCCCGCACGGCGGCCATCACGGCGGGCAGGACCCCGCGGACCGGCCGCAGCCTGCCGTCCAGACCCAGTTCGGCGATGAACACCGTGCGGCCCGTGGAGCGGACATCACGGGAGGCGAGGAGGGCGGCCATGGCAATGGCCAGGTCAAAGCCGGAACCGCGTTTAGGCAGCGACGCCGGGATGAGGTTGGCCGTGATCTTGCGGCGGCTGAGGGGGATGCCGGAGTTCTGCGCGGCGGAGCGGATCCGCTCCTTGGCCTCATTGAGGGACGCGTCCGGCAGACCCAGGATCACAAATGCCGGGAGTGTTTGTCCGATGTCGGCCTCGACTTCGACGATGTAGCCGTTCAGCCCGACGAGGGCCACCGAGTAGGTCCGGCCGAGTGCCACTCACCCCACCCCCTTGAGGTGTTCCACGGACGGCACGCCGCTGCCGTCGTCGAGCACCGCGACCACATCGACCCGGCGCAGCGGCATACGGAGTTCATGGTCACGGCACCAGGCGGAGGCCAGCCGGTGCAGCCGGGCGAGTTTGTCGACGCCGACGGCTTCGAAGGGGTGCCCGTAGGCGAGGGACCTGCGGGTCTTGACCTCGGCGATCACCAGCGCATCGCCGTCAAGCGCCACAATGTCGATCTCGCCCTCGGGGCACCGCCAGTTGCGGTCCACGATCCGCATGCCCTGGGCCTCGAGGTAGCCGGCCGCGAGTTCCTCCCCGCGCCGGCCCAGCACGTCCTTTGCTCTCATGGAACAAGCCTGTTCCGGAACACCGGAACAGCACAGGCATCGATCAGGCTATGTGGGTAACTCGCCTGTCATACCCGGCGGGACCCGGACCGCTTAGGCTTCGGTGCGGGCTTCCTGGACGGTGCGTGAGAGCAGGCAGAACTCGTTGCCTTCGGGATCGCTGAGCACAACCCAGGTTGCTTCGGGCCCCTGGCCAACGTCCGTGCGCCGCGCGCCCAGATCCAGGAGCCGCTCAAGCTCCTCGGCGGTCGAGGAGCCGTCAGCGCGGAGGTCAAGGTGCAGCCGGTTCTTGACGGATTTCTTCTCCGGCACGGCTATCACGTCGATGGTGGGCCACGAGCCGTCCGCCGGCCCGATGCTGATGACACCGTCCTCCTCGTCAATGACGCGCCAGTCGAGGACGCGGCACCAGAAGTCGGCGATAACGCGCGGCTGTGCGGCGTCGATGGCGATGGACGAGATCCGGCTGGGCATGCGGCTCAGTTCCCCAGGTCCTCGACCTTGGGCAGGGCGAGCTCCTCGCTGCGCGGCAGCTCTTCCACGTTGACGTCCTTGAAGGTGATGACCCGGACGCTCTTGACGAAGCGGGCGGAACGGTAGACGTCCCAGACCCAGGCGTCCTGCAGGGTCAGATCGAAGTAGACCTCACCGTCGGCGCTGCGGGCCTGCAGGTCGACATGGTTGGCCAGGTAAAAACGCCGCTCGGTCTCGACCACGTAGCTGAACAGCCCGACGACGTCGCGGTATTCGCGGTAGAGCTGCAGCTCCATGTCGGTTTCATAGTTTTCAAGGTCCTCGGCACTCATGGTTCCATCTTGCACCATCCCGCGGCGCCCGCGCGCCAGGCGCCTCAGTCTGCGAGCAGCTGCCAGCTCACCCGGTGGTACGGCGTGGGCCCGGCCGCGCGGAGGGCTTCCTTGTGGACGGCGGTGCCGTAGCCCTTGTTCACGTCCCAGCCGAAGGCCGGGTACTCCCGGTGCAGGTCGCGCATCATGCCGTCGCGCTCCACCTTCGCCAGGATGGACGCCGCGGCGACACTCAGGCACTGCATGTCCGCTTTGACCAGCGTGTGCACCGGAGCGTCGCAGCCCGGCTCCGCCGGTCCGTCGTCGAACAGGGAGGGCTGGGACTCCGGGGACAGCCAGTTGTGGCTCCCGTCCAGGAGGACGACGTCGGGCCGCACCCCGGAGGCCAGGACGGCGAGCCAGGCGCGCGTGCCGGCGAGCCGGAGGGCCGCGACGATGCCCAGGGCGTCGATCTCGTTCGCCGAAGCGTGCCCGACGGCGGAGGCCACACTCCAGCTGCGGACCAGGGGCACCAGCCGTTCGCGGTCAGCCACCTTGAGCAGTTTGCTGTCCCGCACGTCGGCCAGCAGTTTCTGCCGGTGCAGGTCCACGACGGCGATGCCCACGCTGACCGGCCCGGCGAGGGCACCGCGGCCCACCTCGTCGATGCCGGCGAGGAGCCGGGCGCCGGAGCTGCGGAAACGGCGCTCGTAGTCGAGGGTGGGGGCTTCGGACATGGCGGCCGCCGTTACTTTCCGGCCGGGGCCGGCACGCCGCCAAAGACCTCGGAGTAGTTGTCGAGCGCGGTGACGCGGTTCAGCGGCCAGGCAATGACGGCGGCCTTGCCCTCGATGTCCTCGATGTCGACGAATCCGCCGTTGCTGTCCATGTGGGCGCGGGAATCGGCGGAATGGTTGCGGTTGTCGCCCATGACCCACACCTTCCCGGCCGGGACCACAACGTCGAAATCGCGGGCCTGGGGCACCTCGGCGGGATTGATGTACGGCTCGTCGAGCGGGGTGCCGTTGATAGTGATCCGTCCGCCGGCGTCGCAGCAGACCACGTGGTCACCCGGCAGTCCGATGACGCGCTTGACCAGGTGCTGCTCCGAGTTGTCCGGCAGGAGTCCGATGAACGTCAGCCCGCCTTGCACCCAGGCGAAGGGCCCGGCGTCCTTCTCCGCGACGGGGACCAGCCAGTCCTGGGTGTCGCGGAACACCACGACGTCGCCGCGCTCCAGGGCGAACGGCTCCGGGACGAGCAGGTTGACGAAGATCCTGTCATTGACGTCCAGGGTGTTGACCATGGATTCGGACGGGATGTAGAAGGCGCGGAAAAAGAACGTCTTGATCAGAAAGGACAGCACGATGGCGACGAGCACCACGGTGGCCACTTCCTTGGCCCAGAGGAACATCGGGCTGCGGTGCTCCCGGGATTTCGCCCGGCGCGAATGCTTCGAGGCACCGGCATGGGCGGGGCCGGCGGGGTGCCCGCCGTCGTCCACGGGGTGCCCGCCGTCGTCCACGGGCTGTGCCGGGGCGGGGACCTCGGAGGAGGTCACCCGGGGCTCCTCCTGCCCCCGCGGATCAGGAGTCCGGGGTCCGGTCTCGGGCATTTACTGTCCGTTCGTCGCTGTTGATGGGGTGGCTTCGGGGGGCCGGGTTATTGCTGTAAATCTATCAAGCGGCCAGATGATCTGTACGGGCCGTCCGATGACCCGTTCCAGCGGCACCATGCCTCCGCCCGGCGCGCCCAGAAGGCTGCGGGAGTCGGCGGACTGCGAGCGGTGGTCCCCCATCAGCCAGAGCCTGCCCTCGGGCACCATCACGCTGAACTTCAGCTGGCTCGGGGCGTCTCCCGCATAGAGGTACGGCTCCTCGACCGGCTGGCCGTTGACTGTGAGCCTGCCGCCGGCATCGCAACAGACCACATGGTCGCCCGCGACGCCGATCACGCGTTTGATGTAGGTGCTGTCGCCGCCGGACAGGCCAAGCCAGTGGCCGGCATCGGCCAGGAAGTCCAGTGCGGGGGCCGCGCCGCTGCCCAGCGGGGCGAAGGAGCCGCGGCCGTCGAAGACCACAATGTCGCCGCGGCCCACCGGTTCAGACTGGAAGTCCGTCCGGGAGACGAGGATCCTGTCCCCCTCCTGGAACATCGGTTCCATCGAGGCGGAGGGGATGTAGTAGACGTCGAGCCAGAGCGAGCGGACCAGGCCGCTGATGAGGACCGCCAGGAAAACGGCCAGCAACACAAAACGCCAGCCGAGTCTCCTGGGCTGGCGTTTTGTGTGTTCCATGATCCGTATCCTCATAACGCTTTTCTGAAGTGAACAGCGCTGTTGCGGAAGCTCCGGCGCTGGCCGGACACGGTTCGCGGACCCGCGAAGGAAGCCTGGAAAGACTTACTTGGCGGTCTGGAAGTCGCGCTTTTCCTTGATCTTCGCGGCCTTACCACGCAGGTTGCGCATGTAGTAAAGCTTGGCGCGGCGCACGTCACCCTTGGAGACGAGCTCGATCTTGTCGATGATCGGGGAGTGCACCGGGAAGGTACGCTCCACGCCGACGCCGAAGGAGACCTTGCGGACGGTGAAGGTTTCGCGGACGCCGTCGCCCTGGCGGCCCAGGACGAAGCCCTGGAAGACCTGGACGCGGGAGTTCTTGCCTTCGATGATGTTCACGTGCACCTTGAGGGTGTCACCTGCACGGAATTCGGGAACATCGGTGCGCAGCGAGGCTGCATCTACGGAATCGAGGATATGCATTAATCCACTCCTGGTGAACGCCACAGGTCCTTCACGTTGGGTCACGGCGGCCAAGCCCGGACGCGGATGCGTCCCGAAATTCCCGCCGAAAAGTTGTCGATCCGGCTCCGTCAGGAATAGACGGGGCCGGGGTGCCGTGCTGTTGGTGGCGCTCCCCCTGTGGCAGGTTCGCAACCCAGCAGGCACAAGGACTAATTTTGCCACACCCGGGGCTTTCCAGCCAATCTGCTCAGGCGGATTCTCCGCCGTCGGCCGGGCGGCGCGCCAGGCGGCCGTCGACGACGTCGTACCCCAGGTCCGCGAAGGCGGTGCGGTCCGCGCGGGGCAGCGCGCCGGCGTCGAACCCTTCCAGCAGGTCAGGGCGGCGTTCAGCGGTACGCCGGTACTGCTCGTGCCGGCGCCACTGGGCGATCTTTCCGTGGTTGCCGCTGAGCAGCACCGCCGGGACGTTCCGGTCGCGCCAGCTGGAAGGCTTGGTGTAGACGGGGTATTCCAGCAGACCGTCCGAGTGGGATTCCTCGACCAGGGATTCGGGATTGCCGACGACGCCGGGCAGCAGGCGGCCGATGGCCTCCACCATGGCCAGCACGGCCACTTCGCCGCCGTTCAGGACGTAATCGCCCAGGCTCATGGGCCGCACGGTGAAGTGCTCGGCGGCCCATTCCAGGACGCGCTCGTCAATGCCTTCGTAGCGTCCGCAGGCGAACACCAGGCGGTCCTCCCCGGCCAGTTCGTGGGCCGTGGCCTGGGTGAACCGCTCCCCCGCCGGTGACGGGACGATCAGGACCGGCTTCGCCGCGTCGGTCCCGGGCCCGGCCACGGCCGAGAGCGCCTGGGCCCAGGGCTCGGGTTTCATGACCATGCCGGCGCCGCCGCCGTAGGGGGTGTCATCCACGGTGCGGTGCCGGTCCGTGGTGAAGTCCCGGAGGTCGTGGACGTTCAGCTCCAGCAGTCCGTCCTGGCGCGCCTTGCCGATCAGGGACAGCTCCAGCGGGGCCAGGTACTCGGGGAAGATGCTGACGACGTCGATCCGCATTTAGGCGTGCTCTCCGGCGTCGGCGGGACCCCCGGCGCTGCCGGGCTTGGCCGCGTCCTCGGCGTTCACTTCGAACAGCCCGGGGGGCGGAGCGACCACCACGTACTTTTCGCCCACGTTGACCTCGGGCACGATCTGCTCGACGAACGGGACCAGGACCTCCTGGCCGTCGTTCGTGGTGACCACCAGCAGGTCCTGGACCGGCATGGTGTGCAGTCCGGTGACCTTGCCCACCACGCTGCCGCCCACGTGGACGTCCAGGCCCTCGAGCTCGTGCTCGTACCAGCCCTCATCGTCGTCGTCGGCGCCGATGTCTTCGGTTTCGATGAACAGCTTGGCGCCGCGGAGGGCCTCGGCGTCGTTGCGGGTCTCCACCTCGTCGAACGCCAGCAGCAGGATGTCCTTGTTCCAGCGGGCACTGAACACGGTGAGCGGCCCGGAGGATGCCGGCTCCACAATGAACTGCGTCCCGGGGACGAAACGGTCTCCGGGCGCATCCGTCAGCACCTGGACGGTCACTTCGCCGCGGATGCCGTGGGGTTTGCCGATTCGTGCCACCTGGAGCTGCATCTGTTCCTCTGTTCGAATGTTCTTGACGCCGTTAATTGTGATGGTGCGTTTTGTCGGTGCGTTTACTGCGCAAAACAGTCCGGCCCCTCCACCATAAGCTGGTGGAGGGGCCGGACTAAAGACAAGTACTGCTGGTCGCGCTACCGGCGGCGGTCGGTGTCGACGACGTCGACCCTGACCGGCTCGCCGTCGGCCAGTGCTGCCACCACAGTGCGCAAAGCGCGTGCGGTGCGGCCCTGGCGTCCGATCACCCGTCCGAGGTCGTCCTGGTGAACGCGCACTTCGAGGGTGTCCCCGCGGCGGTTGTTCTTGGCACTGACCTTGACGTCCTCGGGGCTGTCAACAATCCCGCGGACCAGGTGTTCGAGCGCTTCTGCCAGCAATTTACTCAGCCTCGGTGGTCTCTGCTTCGGCGTCGGCGGGGGCCTCGGCTGCGTCGTCCTTCTTGGCCTTCTTGGTGATGGCTTCCGGGATGATCACGGAACCCTTTTCCGGGGCAACGAACTCAGCCTTGGCGGCCTTGGTCTTCAGGGTTCCCTCCTGGCCCGGGAGACCCTTGAACTTCTGCCAGTCACCGGTGATCTTGAGGATCGCAGCAACCTGCTCGGACGGCTGTGCGCCGACGCCGAGCCAGTACTGTGCACGGTCCGAGTCGACCTCGATGTACGAGGGCTCTTCGGTCGGGTGGTACTTGCCGATCTCTTCAATGGCACGGCCGTCACGCTTGGAGCGTGCGTCCATGACGACGATGCGGTAGTACGGTGCGCGCATCTTGCCGAAGCGCTTAAGGCGAATCTTTACGGCCACTTTTGTGGTCACTCCTGTTTCTGAAACGGGGTCGAGCCCGGCGTTCTGCACCCGTGGGGCGGGCCATACTAGGGGGTTCTAAAAGGACAAGATCCGGACGCGGAGAGAGGGGCCACGCAGATCAAGTACCTGTTCATTGTGCCAGATCAGCGGCGGGATTTCGACTTGACACCCGCAACCGGCCCATTCCGCGGCCTGCCGGAGGCCGCGCGCTGGTCAGGAGGTCCAGACGTAAAGCCCGGATTTGCTGGCCGGGTCGACGCCGGCAGCCAGTTCGGCGAGCTGCCGGACGATGCGTGCGGCCTGCTCGGCACCGAAGGGCATGTCCTCCTCGGCGGCCCAGCTCTCGGCCACCTCATCCAGGACGTTGCCCTCCCCCTCGGTCTCGTAGCTGAGGAGCTCGGCCAGGGCCCGGACCATCGCCGCCGGCACGCCGAGCAGGGAGTCACTGGCGACGTCCACCATGGCGAGTTCGTAATCGGCGCCGGCGGCGTGCACCGCGGCACCGGCCAGGTCACCCAGGCGCTCGACTTCGAAGTCGGTGATGTCCGCGATCCGGACGGCCCCGGCAGCGGCTGCCGCCCCGCCGTCGAGGGCGGCGGCGCGCTTGAGGGCTTCATCGTGGGTGGCGACAAAGACTTCGGTGAATCCCATGGAACAAGTCCTTACGTTCGGCGGCGCTGGTCCGCTGTTTTTCGGCGTCGTTTCCAGCCTATCCGTTCCGCCAGCCGCAAGGGGCATGCGCTCCCCCGGCCGTGGCCACTGGACATACTGCCGCTATGTCCGGTGGCCGCGGCGGCGAGGGGGCATGTCCGCCGGGGTGGGGCTCAGCGGACGGCGACGCGGATCCGGTTGCGCCACGGATCCTCGAAGCGCAGTTCCGCCCCGGTGTGGTGGGACTGGACACCGGCGGTCTTGAGGCGCTCGGCGAGGGATCCGACGTCGTCCCCGGACGGCACTTCGATCAGCACCTCGCCGAGGCCCAGGGTGTCGCGGCGGGGGCCGGCGCCCCGGCTGTTCCAGACGTTCATGGCCATGTGGTGGTGGTAGCCGCCGGCGGAGACGAACAGCGCCTGGCCGTGCCAGCCAGCGGTCTTTTCGAACCCGAGGGTGCCGACGTAGAAGTCATGGGCGGACTGGACGTCGCCCACCTGCAGGTGGACGTGCCCGACGTCGGCATCGGTCTCGCGCTGGCCCGCCAACGAGGCTTCGGTGAGGTGCTGCTCAAGGTAGCGCTGCGGCGGCAGGGCGAGGCTGTCCATGACGACGTTCTTGCCGTCCCAGGACCAGGCGTCGCGGGGCCGGTCCCAGTACAGCTCGATCCCGTTGCCTTCGGGGTCGTTGAAGTAGAAGGCCTCGCTGACGAGGTGGTCGGCGCTGCCGGTGAAGGACTGCGGCTCGAACTGCGCGGCGGACGCGACCGTGGCCGCGAGGGAGGACTGGTCCTCAAACAGCAGGGCGGTGTGGAAGAGGCCAGCTTCGCCGCGCGAAGGGAGGTTCAGCCCGGGGGCCGGGGCCAGGTGGACCAGCGGCTTCTGCTTGCGCCCGAGGTAGAGCCCGCCGTCCTGCTCGGCCACAATCTCGAGGCCCAGGGCGCGCTGGTAGTAGTCAGTCATGAGCTTCATGTCGCCGACCTTGAGCATCACAGTGCCCATGGTGAGGTCGGCGGGAAGAAGATCCTGGGTGCTGGTTTCTGCGGTCATGTCATGGCTCCGATGCTCCGGCGGCCACCGTCCCTCGATGACCCTTCATAGATATAAATTACTTGAAGCTTCAATTTATTCCTAATGGAGCGGGCACGTTTCTAGCGGACAGGTTCCCCGCGCAACACGATGTTTTTGAGGTCGTGGAGGGTGGCCAGGTTCCTGCGCGGGTCGCCGGCGCAGACCAGGACGTCGGCGCTGGCGCCTTCGGTGATGCCGTCCGCCCCCAGCCAGTTCCGCGCGGCCCAGGAGCCGGCGTCGAGCGCTGCGGCGGCCGGGAGCCCGGCGGCGTGCAGCGCTTCAAGTTCGTCGACGATGCGTCCGTGGCTGATGACGCTGCCCGCGTCCGTCCCCGCGTATATGGTGACACCGGCGTCGAAGGCTTCCCGGACGCGTTCCGCCCGGCGCTCCCAGAGCCGGCGCATATGCGCCGCGTAGCGGGGGAACTTCACCTCGGCCTGGGCGGCGATGTCGGGGAACGTGGCGATGTTGATCAGGGTCGGGACGATCGGCACACCTTGTTCCACGAACCGCGGCAGGTGGCGGGGAAGCAGGCCGGTGGCGTGCTCGATGCAGTCGATCCCGGCGTCGAGCATGTCATCGAGGGTGTCTTCGGCGAAGCAGTGGGCCGTGACCCGGGCGCCCTCGTCGTGCGCGGCCTGGACGGCGTCCTTCAGCATCCGGGCCGGGAAACTCGCGGCAAGGTCGCCGGCGTCGCGGTCGATCCAGTCCCCCACGAGCTTGACCCAGCCGTCCCCGGCGCGGGCCTGCTTGCGCACGGCCTCCACCAGGTCCCCGGGCTCCACCTCGACGGCGAACCCCCGCAGGTAGCGGCGGGTCCGCGCGATGTGCCGGCCGGAACGGATGAGGCGCGGCAGGTCGGCGCGCTGGGCGATCCAGCGGGTGTCGTGGACGGCGCCGGCGTCGCGGACCAGCAGGGTTCCGGCGTCGCGGTCGGTGGCGGCCTGTTCTTCAGCCAGCCGTTCCGGGACGTCCCCGCCGGGGCCGAGCCCGATGTGGCAGTGCGCGTCCACCAGCCCGGGGATGACCCACCCGTCGAGGATGAGGTCCGGGGCGGCGGCGGGACGGCGGAACGTCAAGCGACCGTCGACGGACCACAGGCCGTGGTGTTCCGTGCCGGGTCCGGTGAGGACGGTGCCGCTGAACTCGATGATGCGGGTCATGGGTTAAGCCTAAGGTGCCTGGCTCAGGAGGCGCGGGCGTGCTCCTGGCGTCCGACGTCGGCGATGAACGTCCGGATCATCCGGTCACCTTCCACGGAATCGTGCGGCCGGTGCCCGCCGGCCGCGGTGCGGTGCAGGGCCCCGGTCTCCCGCAGGTAGCCCGCAATTTCCTCGTAGAGCGGTTCCCAGCCTCCGGTCAGCACCAGCGTGGGAACGCCCGGCACGATCTGCAGCGGGGCATCCCAGGCCGGGGCCTGCAGCCGCAGCCGGCGCGCCTCCCGCTGGTCCTCGGGAGCGCCCAGGCCCGCCTGCGTGGGCGTGTGGGCCGCGAATACGCGTCGGACGAATTCGCGGTGGAAGTCCTCGTCGCTCAGGTGGTGCCGGACGTCGAAGAGGGGCTGCATAAGGGCGCGGTGCGCGGCGGTGGCCGGCAGCTCGGCGGTGAGGGAAAGGCAAGCCGGTTCCACCAGCGTCAGTGACTGCACCAGGTCGGGACGCTGGACGGCGGCCATCATCGCCGCGATGGCCCCCTGGGAATGCGCCACGACGTGCCCGCCGGCGGCGCCGCGGCCGTCGTCGGCGAGGGCGCCCAGGACGATGGCCGCGTCGGCAGCGAAGTCGGTTTCCAGCGGCTCGGCCACCGGGTCGAAGCCGTGGCGGCGCAGGAACAGGGCGTCATAGTTCAGCGCCATGCCGTGCTGTTTCGGCCACGCCGCAGCGCCGAAGCTGCCCGCCCCGTGGACGAAAACTACGCGCTGCTTGAACATGGTCTAACCCTATGGCACCGGCCCCGCAACGGGGCCGGCGACATCTCGGCCGGCAGGGCCTATTTGCCCCCGCCGAGGAACTTGTCAAAGCCCTTCGGCAGGTTCAGCTGGGACGGATCGAAGTCGCCGCCCTGCTGGCCGAAAGCGGCGCCGGTGGGCAGCGCCTTGGCGCCGGCCGCACGGCGGGCCTCCGCGTCCTTGCGCTCCTGCGCGGCCTTGGCCGGGTTTCCGGAGCGGGCCTTCTTCTTGGGTGCGGCCTTGGCGCCCTTGCGGGGTCCGCCGCCGCCCATGCCGGGCATCCCCGGCATGCCGGGCATTCCGCCGCCGGCAGCCATCTTCTTCATCATCTTCTGGGCCTGGGCAAAGCGTTCCAGCAGGCCGTTGACCTCGGAGACGTGGACGCCGGAACCGCGGGCGATGCGGGCGCGGCGGGAGCCGTTGATGATCTTGGGAGCCACCCGCTCATGCGGGGTCATGGACCGGACAATGGCCTCGACCCGGTCGATCTCGCGCTCGTCGAACTGCTCCAGCTGCTGCCGGATGTTCTGTGCACCGGGCATCATCATGAGCATTTTCTTCATGGAGCCCATGTTGCGGATCTGCTGCATCTGGGCGAGGAAGTCGTCCAGGGTGAAGTCTTCCTGGTCGGCGAATTTCTTCGCCATCCGGGCGGCCTCGTCCTTGTCCCAGCTCTTCTCGGCCTGCTCGATCAGGGTGAGCACGTCACCGAGGTCGAGGATGCGGGAGGCCATGCGGTCCGGGTGGAAGAGTTCGAAGTCGTCCAGGCCCTCGCCGGTGGACGCGAACATCACGGGCTTGCCGGTGACCGAGGAGACGGAGAGAGCGGCGCCGCCGCGGGCGTCGCCGTCGAGCTTGGACAGCACGATGCCCGTGAAGTTGACGCCTTCATCGAAAGCCATGGCCGTGTTGACGGCGTCCTGGCCGATCATGGCATCGACGACGAACAGCACTTCGTTGGGAACGATGGCGCGGCGGATCTGGCGCGCCTGTTCCATCATTTCGGCGTCGACGCCGGTGCGGCCGGCGGTGTCAACGATCACGACGTCGTGCAGGGTACGGCGGGCTTCCTCGACGCCGGCGCGGGCGACGGCGACCGGGTCGCCGGCCGGGTGCTCGAGTTCGGTGGAGCTGGCGCCCGGGTGCGGGGCGAAGACCGGCACGCCGGCGCGCTGGCCCACCACCTGGAGCTGGGTGACGGCGTTGGGGCGCTGCAGGTCGCAGGCGACCAGCATGGGGCTGTGGCCCTGCGACTTAAGGTGCTTGGAGAGCTTGCCGGCCAGTGTGGTCTTGCCGGCACCCTGGAGGCCGGCGAGCATGATGATGGTGGGTCCGGTCTTCGCGAGGCGGATCCGGCGCGTCTCGCCGCCCAGGATCTCGACGAGCTCCTCGTTGACGATCTTCACGATCTGCTGGCCCGGGTTCAGCGCCGCGGAGACCTCGGCGCCGAGGGCACGCTCCCGCACGCGTCCGGTGAATTCACGGACCACGGGCACTGCGACATCGGCGTCCAGGAGGGCGCGCCGGATTTCGCGGACTGTGGCGTCAACGTCCGCCTCGGTCAGGCGGCCCTTGCCACGGAGATTCTTGAAGGTTGCTGTCAACCGGTCAGAGAGTGAATTGAACACGCGCCGTGCACTTCTTTCAGTGGATCTACGGATGGCGGCCGGTCCGGCACGCCAGCGTCGCGACTGAGGTTCGCGTGAACGAACCGCCTCGACAACGGGACTCGACTATCTAGGGTACCAAGACGCGCGTTCAAGATGGCATGCTGGCTTAGGTGACCAGCCAAACAACTGTAAAAACCCTGCTCATCCTCGGCGCCTCCGGCGACCTCACCGGCAGGCTCCTGCTGCCGGGACTGGCCCGGCTCGTCGCCCGGGGACGCGCCGACGGGCTGGCCCTGGTGGGCGCCGGCTCGGACGCCTGGACCCCGGACCAGTGGCGGGAGCGTGTTGACACCTCCTTCGCCGACGCCAATTCCCAGGCCGACGCCTCCGGCCGGCGGGAGCTCAAACGGATCCGCGAGACCACCAGCTATCACCAGCTGGACGTCACCGCAGACGGGCAGCTCGCCGGCCTGCTGGCGCAGCTGCCGGGACCTGTGGCCATCTACTTCGCCCTTCCTCCGCGCGTCAGCCAGCTGGCCTGCGAGGCGTTGGAGCCGGGGCAGGTACCCGCCGGGACACGACTGGTCATGGAAAAGCCGTTCGGGTCCAGCGAGGAATCCGCCCGGCATCTGAACGAGACCCTGGCCGCCCTGGTGCCGGAGGACCATATCCACCGGGTGGACCACTTCCTGGGCAAGGCGACGGTGCTGAACATCCTCGGGCTACGCTTCGCCAACACTTTCCTGGAGCCGGTGTGGAACCGCGAACACATTGAGAGTGTCGAGATTGTCTTCGACGAGGACCTCGCCCTGGAGGGGCGTGCCCGCTACTACGACGGCGCCGGCGCCCTGCGCGACATGGTCCAGAGCCACCTGCTGCAGATCATGGCCCTCATGGCGATCGAACCGCCGGCCTCGGTGGATGAGCGTGACCTGAGGGACGCCGTGGCCACGGTGCTGCGGGCCAGCAGCATCAGGGCACCGTACGCCAAGAACACCCGCCGCGCCCGGTACACCGCGGGATCCATCGACGGCCGGAAGGTCCCGGACTACGCCAAGGAGGAGGGCGTCGACGCCGCCCGCGGCACCGAAACCCTCGCCGAAGTGCAGGTGGCGATCGACAACTGGCGCTGGCAGGGCGTTCCTTTCACGCTGCGCTCCGGCAAGGCCCTGGGCAACAAACGGAAGGAAGCCGTGGTGACGTTCCGGCCCGTGCCGCACCTGCCCAAGGGCTTCACCGGCGTGGACTCCCCCAACCAGCTGAGGATTGGTTTCGGGCCGGACACACTGCAGTTCGACGTCGATGTGAACGGCCCCGGCGACGTGCTGAGCCTGGACCGCGCCACATTGAGGGCCGAGTTGAGCGGTTCCGAGCTGCTGCCGTACGGCGAAGTCCTGGAAGGCGTCCTCACCGGGGATCCGTTGCTTTCCGTCCGCGCGGACACCGCCGAGGACTGCTGGCGGATCCTGGAGCCGGTCCTGAAAGCCTGGGCCAAGGACAGCGTGCCGCTGGACGAGTACGCCGCCGGAAGCGCCGGCCCCGAAGGCTGGCCGGCCCGCTAATCGGCTGGGCTGGGACGCGGGCTGGGACGCCGGCCGGGGCGGATGCGGCCGCGGCTGGGCGTGGATCGCGCTGAGGCGCGGGCCGCCGTCGGACTTCCTGGCGACGCGCTTCCCCCTGTACGACGCGCAAAGATCCGGACGACACCCGACTACCGACGCGCCGGAAACTTGGCGCGTCGCAAGACCTCTTGCGCGTCGGCGGGCACAACACAGCGGGCCGGGTACCCTTTCAGGTTCCCGGCCCGCCGCGTTGTTTGGAGCTGTGAGGTTGTTGCCTAGATGGCGGCCGATCCGCGCTCACCGGTGCGGACCCGTACTGCCTCGAACACATCCATCGTCCAGACCTTGCCGTCGCCGGCCCGGCCCGTATTCGAGCTGGCGATGATGACATCCAGGATGTCGTCCGCCTGTTCGTCGGTGGCCAGGACCTCCACCCGGATCTTGGGGAGCAGGTCCACGTTGTATTCGGCGCCGCGGTACACCTCGGTGTAGCCGCGCTGGCGGCCGTAGCCGCTGGCTGCGCTGACGGTGAGGCCCTGCACTCCGTAGGCTTCGAGGCCTTCGCGGATGGTGTCGAGCTTTTCCGGCCGGACGATTGCTGTGATCAGTTTCATGCTTCCACGCTTTCCTTGCCTGCTGCTGCGGTCGTTTTGCCGTTGGCTGCCGCGTCCACCGTCTCGGCGGCCGGGACTGCCCCGGTCTGCGTCTTGCCGGTGATGAGCTCATGCAGCGGGGTGAAGCTTCCGCCGTGGCCGCCGACGCCGAACTCGTAGGCGGTCTCTGCGTGCAGGCTGAGGTCCACACCCACCACTTCCTGCTCCTGGGAAACCCGGAAGCCCATGGTCTTGTGGATGGCGAAGGCGATGATGGCGGTCATCACTGCGGAGTAGGCGATGGCGATGCCGGCCGCTGCCAGCTGGGCCCACATCTGGGTGAGTCCGCCGCCGTAGAACAGGCCGCCGCCGACGCCGTCGGTGGGGAGGGCGATGAAGCCCAGCGCCACGGTGCCGATGATGCCGGAGACCAGGTGGACGCCGACGACGTCGAGCGAGTCATCGAAGCCCCAGCGGAACTTGAGTCCCACAGCCAGGGCGGACGCGGCACCGGCCACCAGGCCGAGGGCGAGGGCACCGACCGGGCTGACGTTGGCGCAGGCCGGGGTGATGGCGACGAGGCCGGCGACAACACCGGAGGCGGCACCGAGCGAGGTCGGGTGGCCGTCGCGGATGCGTTCGGTGATGAGCCAGCCGAGCATGGCCGCTGCGGGGGCTGCGAGGGTGTTGACCCAGATCAGGCCGCCCTGTTCCGCGGTGGTGGCTGCGCCGCCGTTGAAGCCGAACCAGCCGAACCACAGGATCGCGGCACCGAGCATCACGAACGGGATGTTGTGCGGACGGTGGTTGGGATCCTTGCCGAAGCCCTTGCGGTTGCCGATGATGAGCACGAGGATCAGTGCGGCGACGCCGGCGTTGATGTGAACGACCGTACCGCCGGCGAAGTCAATCGCCGGGCCGAGGGCCTGGCCGATGGCGCCCTCCGGGCCGAACAGCCCGCCGCCCCAGACCATGTAGGCCAGCGGGCAGTACACCAGCGTGACCCAGACGGGGACGAAGACGGACCAGGCGCCGAACTTGGCGCGGTCCGCGATGGCGCCGCTGATCAGTGCGACGGTGATGATGGCGAAGGTGGCGGCGTAGCCGACCTTGATGAGCCCGTCAGGGGTGTCGATGCCCTCGAGCCCGAAGGTGGCGAACGGGTTTCCGACCATCTGCATGAAGCCCTCGCCGGAGCTCATCGAGGCGCCCCAGAGCACCCAGACCACACCGACCATGCCGATGGAGATGAAGCTCATCATCATCATGTTCAGTGCAGCCTTGGCGCGTGTCATGCCGCCGTAGAAAAATGCGAGTCCTGGTGTCATGAACAGCACGAGTGCCGCCGCCACCATCAGCCATACGTGACCTGCGGTAAGTTCCATGGTGCACGTCCTCCCTTTTGGATGCGAATCTGTTGGGTGTTTCGCGGAGTGTCCTCCGCATGCCTCAACGCTGGTTGCGTTCTACAGAAAAGTTTGTCCGCGGAGTGTTTCGCCGGTGGAGGAATTAGATTGCCGGGTTGTTACAAGAACCTCCCGGAAGTAAATGGTGCAAATCCTTCTTGTTACGGTTATGTTTCACCCGTTCCAACATCAGTTCTCTCCGCACGCCAGTGCGCCCGTACCGCCAGGAAGCCGACGCCATGAGTAAGACCCCCCGCCCCGCGGGTTCCCCGCCGCTGGCATCCCCGCGCAACAGCGGAAAGGCAGTGCTGCCGCGGGACATCAAGGTGATGTTGGTCGCGGCCTTCCTGATCGCCCTCGGTTTCGGCCTCGTGGCGCCCGTCCTCCCCCAGTTCGCCACCACATTCGACGTCGGCGCGACGGCGGCCGCGGTGATCGTGAGCATCTTCGCCTTCATGCGGCTGGTGTTTGCCCCTGCCGGCGGTGCGCTGATCGTGCGGCTCGGGGAACGGCCGGTCTACGTGGCCGGCCTGCTGATCGTTGCGGCGTCGACGGCGGCGTGCGCGTTTGCACAGGACTACTGGCAGCTGCTGATCTTCCGGGGCCTGGGCGGCGCGGGCTCGGTGATGTTCACGGTGGCGTCCATGGCCCTGGTGGTCCGGCTGGCCCCGCCTGAAAGCCGGGGCCGGGTGTCCGGCGCGTACGCCTCGGCGTTCCTGATCGGCAACGTGTGCGGGCCGGTGGTGGGCGGCCTGCTGGCCGGGTTCGGGCTGCGCGTGCCGTTCCTGGTGTACGCGGCCGCGCTGGTCCTGGCCGCGCTGGTGGTGCAGACCCAGCTCAGCCACGTGCCGGCCGCGTCCCGGCCGGACGGGAGTACGGCGCCCGCGATGGAACTGTGCGACGCGCTGCGCGACAGCGCGTACCGGGCGGGGCTGTTCTCCAGCTTCGCCAACGGCTGGGCCACCTTCGGTGTGCGGATGGCCACGGTGCCCCTCTTCGCCGTCGCCGCCCTGAACGCCGGGCCGGAATCCGCCGGCTGGGCGCTGGCGGTGTTCGCCGCGGCCAACGCCGTGGCGCTGACGTTCTCCGGCAAACTCGCGGACACCCTGGGCCGCAAGCCCCTGATGATTTCCGGCCTGCTGGTGACCGGGACCGCGACGGCGGCCATCGGCTTCACCCACGATCTGCTCTGGTTCCTGGTGGCCACAGCCGTGGCCGGCGTCGGATCCGGCCTGCTGGGTCCGGCCCAGCAGGCGGCCATGGCCGACGTGATCGGCAACGAACGCTCCGGCGGCCGGGTGCTGGCCATCTTCCAGATGACGGCGGACAGCGGCGCGATCATCGGGCCGGTGCTGGCCGGCCTCCTCGCCGACCGGCTGGGCTATGGCTGGGCCTTCGGCGTTACCGGCGGCGTCCTCATCGCGGCCGCCGCCGGCTGGCTGCTGGCCCGCGAAACGTTCCAGCGCCCCGGTCACCGCGCTGCCTGACGCTCCTGACAGAGCGCACGGCCCGGCCGTTGCAGCGTCCCGCGGGGGCGCCCGGCGGCGGACTTCGTTAGGCTGTTGGGAGATCCCACCCAGAAGCCGGAGAACTTAGTCATGCCACCCCAAGACCCGCTCTACGACCCCGCGCCCGATTCCAGGGACGAGGGCACGGACGCACCGCGGCCCCGGAAGCTGCGCCCCGCCGTCGTCCTGTCCGTGATTGCAGTCATCGCCGTTGTGGCGTCCCTGGTGTTCTTCCTCCGGCCCGGCGACGGCGGAAACGCAGCTGCCCCCGCGGGCACCGCACCAACGTCCGAGGCCGCGCTGCCGCCGGCCCCGGAAGTCACCTACTACCAGCAGCCGGGCCCGCCCGCCGGCTCACCGCTGGAGCCCGTCGAGCCGCTGCAGGTCAGCGTGTCGAACGATCAGGTCGGCACGTCCCTGACCAAAGGACTCGTTGGCATCTCACTCGAAGCCACCGACCTGGCCGACCCCATGCTCAGCGGTGACAACGCCTCCCTGGTGAAACTGTTCAAGGAAGCCGACCAGCCGGTGCTCCGCTTCGGCGGTAACGCCGTGGACCGCCGTTTCTTCTGGACGTCCACCAATGAGGCTGTCCCGTCCACCGGCTACAAGGGAGACAAGGCGCACCCGGTCAGGGCCGTCGGCCCGGCGGACCTGGCCCGGCTGAACACCCTGCTGGAAGCTGCCGATGCGACCGTCAGCCTCACCGTGGACCTGGGCCACTACGATCCGGAGCGTGCCGCCGACATGGCCAAGCACGCCGCGGAAATCTTTGGCCCCCGGCTGCTGAGCTTCACGGTCGGGAACGAGCCCAACGGTTTCGGCGCCAACGGCGTCCGCCCGGGCGGCTACAGCACCGGGCAGTACGTTGAGGAACTCAAGGCCTACGCGGTCGCCATGAACGCGGTGGCGCCCAATGTGCCCATCTCGGGCCCGGGCGCATACGACCGCAAATGGTGGCAGCCGTTCATTGATGCGGACATCCCGCAGAAGAAGATCCTGTCCTTCCACAACTACCCGCTCCACAGCTGCGACGGCGGCGACCCGAAAAGCTCGCCGACCATCGCCAACGTGATGACACCGCTGATGCACCAGCGCGCTGACGACTACCAGCAGGCCGCGCTGGAAGTCGCCAAGGCGGCGGGGCTCGAAACCTGGCTGCCGGAGACCGGCATCGCCGCGTGCCCGGGGTCAAACGAGACCTCCCGGACCCACGCCTCGGCGCTGTGGACCGCTGACTATGCGCTCAACGCCGCGCAGCTGGGCATCACCCGGATCGGGTTCCACAGCTCGATGCTGACCTGCAAGGGCGGCCCGCCCATGTCGGCCATCTGCAGCGGCGGCGCCTACCTGAAGCCGGACGGAACCTTCACCGGCCGCGCCAACTTCTTCGGCATCTCCATGGTGGCCGAGATGGAGGGCGGCAAGTTCCTGAACCTGGACTCGAAGGGCGGCGGCCTGATGTACAGCTACGCGCTGCGGAACGGCGACGGCAGCACCAGCGTGGTCCTGGTCAACCAGAACGACCCTGAGAAGGCGGCCCAGACCGAGGTCACGCTCACCCTGCCGGAGCGCGCTCTGACCGGAACCATGACCCAGCTGGCCGGTCCCAGCTACGCGGCCGAGGACAGCACCGTGATCGACGGCGCCAAGTCCGAGCCGGTTCCGCTCGCCGAGCGCGCCACCGTGGAAGGGTTCGCGTACGGTTCCCGGCAGCAGACGTTCAAGCTGACGGCCGGAACAGTCACCGTCCTGAACTTCAAGCACTAGCCGCAAACACCGCTGGCTCCCAGCTGTTCCCGTTCCGGATCGTCCGGACGGCAACGGCTGGGAGCCAGCGGTGTTTAAGGGGAGCCTAGTTCAGGATGGCGTCAACGAAGTTCTCGGCGTCGAAAGGTGCGAGGTCGTCCGCGCCCTCGCCCAGGCCGATCAGCTTGACCGGTACACCGAGGGTCTTCTGGATGGCGACCACGATGCCGCCCTTGGCCGTGCCGTCCAGCTTGGTCAGGACGATGCCCGTGATGTTCACCACCTCGGCGAAGACCCGGGCCTGGTTCAGGCCGTTCTGCCCGGTGGTGGCATCCAGGACCAGCAGCACCTCGTCCACCTCGGCCAGCTTCTCGATAACGCGCTTGACCTTGCCGAGTTCGTCCATCAGCCCGACCTTGTTCTGCAGGCGCCCGGCGGTGTCCACCATGACGACGTCGACTTCCTGGTCGATGCCGGCCTTGACCGCCTCATAGGCCACTGACGCCGGGTCCGCGCCGTCGACGTCGGACTTGACGGTGGGGACGCCGACGCGCTGGCCCCAGGTGGCGAGCTGCTCGGCGGCGGCGGCGCGGAAGGTGTCCGCCGCGCCCAGCAGCACGTCCTTGTCCTCGGCGACGAGCACGCGGGCGAGCTTGCCCACGGTGGTGGTCTTGCCGACGCCGTTGACGCCGACCACCAGCACGACGGCGGGCTTGTCGGCGTGGCGGGTGACGTTCAGGCTGCGGTCCATGGTGGGGTCCACGAGCTTGATGAGTTCCTCCCGCAGCAGGGCCTTGACCTGCTCCGGGGAGCGCGTGCCCAGCACCTTGACGCGTTCGCGCAGCGCGTCCACCAGCTGGAGGGTGGGCTCGGTGCCCAGGTCGGCGAGCAGGAGGGTCTCCTCCACCTCGTCCCAGACGTTCTCGTCGATCTTGTCGGCGGAGAGGAGCGCCAGCAGGCCCTTGCCCAGGATGTTGTTGGACTTGACGAGGCGTTCGCGCAGGCGGACCAGGCGGCCGGCCACCGGCAGCGGCGTCTCCACGGGCACCGTTTCCAGGCCGGCGACGGTGTCCGGGACTTCGACTGTTTCCAGGTCCCCGACGTCGACGGCGTCAGGGGCGTTGCGGTCGCGGACCGGCGCGGGGCGGTCCTCGAGGAGGGTTCCGCCGCCCGGCTGGACGGGATCGTTCGCGTCACGCTTTTCGGGGTAGTTGGTGATGTTCCTCCGGGTCTTCATCAGGACCGGGATGAGCGCACCGAGGACCACCAAGGCGGCGAGAATGGGCAGAAGAATAGGGAGAATGTCGTTCACTCCCCTAGCTTCTCACACCCCGAACGCCCCTGACGCCGTCGACGTCGGGGACCTCGACCGGGTGCCGGCGCGCCTTAGACCTGGGCGCCGAGGCGCTGGCTGATGACGGTGGAGACGCCGTCGCCGCGCATGGTGACGCCGTACAGGGCGTCGGCGACTTCCATGGTGCGTTTCTGGTGGGTGATGATGATGAGCTGGCTGGATTCCCGCAGCTCCTCGAAGATGGTGATCAGCCGGCCCAGGTTGGTGTCGTCCAGCGCCGCCTCCACCTCGTCCATGACATAGAACGGCGAGGGCCGGGCCTTGAAGATCGCGACCAGGAGCGCCACCGCGGTCAGCGACCGTTCGCCGCCGGACAGCAGCGAAAGCCGCTTGATTTTCTTCCCGGCCGGCCGGGCCTCCACCTCGATGCCGGTGGTGAGCATGTCGGAGGGGTCGGTGAGGACCAGCCGTCCCTCGCCGCCCGGGAACAGCCGGGCGAAGATCCGGACGAACTGCGCGGAGGTGTCCTCGAAGGCCTCCGCGAAGACCTTCTGCACCCGCTCGTCCACTTCCTTGATGATGTCCAGCAGGTCTTTGCGGCTGGACTTAAGGTCCTCGAGCTGGGTGCTGAGGAACTGGTGGCGTTCCTCCAGGGCGGCGAATTCCTCCAGCGCCAGCGGGTTGACCCGGCCCAGGGCGGACAGGTCCCGTTCGGCCCGCTTGAGGCGCTTCTCCTGTTCCTCGCGGACGAAGGGTTTCCCGGCCACAATCTCACGGCCGTCGGCATCCACGGGGGCACGCAGGGCCGCCCACTTGTCCCCGGATTCCGCGGCGGGGACGGGAACGGGCTGGTCCGGACCGAAATCCGCCACGAGCTGGTCCGCGGTGAGCCCCAGTTCCTCGACGCTCCGGAGCTCCAGGGCCTCGATCCGGAGGCGCTGCTGGGCGCGGGCCATTTCGTCGCGGTGCACGGAATCGGTCAGTTCGGCCAGCTCGCGGGCCAGTGCGTCGTTGCTGGTGCGGACGGCGGCGAGTTCGGCGTCCATCTGTTCTTTGCGTTCCTCGGCGCGGTCCCGTTCCTCCCGGGCGAGTTCCACGGAAACGTCGATGAAGCCGACCACCTGGCCGACGGCGGCGGAGACGGCAGCGGCGCGCCTGGCCTGCAGCCGGCGGCGGCGGGCCCGCTCCGCTGCCTCCTCGCGGGCGCGCCGCTCGGTGGCGGCCGCGCGTTCGAGCGACGCCGCCCGGTTGCGGGTGGCGGTGAGCTGCTCCTCGGCGCTGCGCAGGGCGAGCCGGGCGTCCATTTCGGCGCTGCGGGCCAGCGAGGCGGCCAGGGCCAGGGCGTCACGGTGTTCCGGGGAGGGCTCCTCCTCGGCCGGGGCTTCCTGGGCGGCGGCAAGCCGGGCAGCCACAGCGGTGAGCGCCTCCTGTTCACCGGCAATGTTGGCCTCGGCCCCGGCGAGGGAAGCGGCAAGCCGTTCGCTTTCGCCGACGGCGCTGCGGAGCACCGAGTTCAGGTGCCCCAGGCGTTCGGCGACGGCGGCGAGCCGGGCGTCCGAGTCGTGCAGCTTGTCCAGGGCCGCGTCGGCACGTTCCTGCGCCTCGGCCCGCCGGGCCCGGGCGGCGGCGAGCGCGAAGCGCTGGCGTTCCAGTCCGGCGGTGACGGCGGCCAGCCGCGCAGCCGCGTCGTCGACGGCGGCCTGCACCTCGATCAGTGACGGCGCCTTCGCGGAACCTCCGCTGACGGTCAGGGCGGTGACGACGTCCCCGGCGGTGGTGACAACGGTCAGTTCCGGGCGGCGGGCGACCAGGCCGGCGGCGTCCGCCAGGTCCTCGACGACCGCGGTCCCCGCGAGGAGCCGGTCCAGGGGCAGCCCGGGGATTTCGGTGTCCCCGGGGCCGGGCGCCGTGACCAGCTCCGCGGCCCACCGGGCGCCGGCGGGCAGATCAGCGACAGAGTCAGTGGCAGGGTCAGCGGCAGAGCCGGAAGCAGGGCCGGGCGCGCCACCAGCCGCGCCGGCCAGCAGCAGTGCCGCACGGCCGGCGTCGTCGTCCTTCAGCCGCTGCACGGCGGTGGCCGCCGCCTCGGCATCCTGGACCACCACGGCGTCGGAGGCCGCACCCAGGGCTGCCGCGATGGCGGCCTCAAAGCCGGGTTCCACCGAGATCATGGCCGCGAGGGATCCCAGCACCCCGGGGAGCCCTGCACCGAGGACGTGGCCCGTGCCGTCCTTGCGGTTCAGGCCGAGCTGGAGGGCGTCGCGGCGGGCCACGAGCGCGCCGCGTTCCCGTTCGCCGTCGCGTTCGGCGGTTTCCAGCGCGTCGATCTCGGCGGTGATGGCGTCGAGGGCCGCGCTGGCGTCCTCGTAGTCGGCGTCGAGGGTTTCCTCGCCGTCCTCCACGCCCGCCACCTGGGATTCAAGCGCGGTGAACTCGCTCTGGGCCTGCCGGCGGCGTTCCTCCCCCGCTGCGAGGGCTTCCCGGAGGCGGCCGAGTTCCGCCTGGGCCGACTCCACCCGCGAGCGCGCGGCGCCCACCTGTCCGGCAAGCCTGGCAAGGCCCTCACGGCGGTCCGCGGCGGCCCGGAGCAGCGCCGCCAGCCGCTTGTCCTCGGCGGCGGCAGCGTTTTCGGCATCCTGTTTGGCGGCCGTCGCGGCGGCCAGGGCGGCGCCGCGCTCATCGATCTGGCGTTCCAGCCCCGCCTGCTCGGCCCGGGCGGCGGCCGCCTGCCGGTCAAGCCTGTCCGGGTCGCGGCCGGAGTCGGGGACGGTGTCCGCGGTCCCCAGCAGCCGGCGCCGCTCCTCGGCGAGCGCGCCCAGGGAACGCAGCCGTTCCCGGCCCGCGGAGAGCTGGTACCAGGTGTCGCGGGCCGCATTGAGTGCGGGCGTGGCTTCCGCGGCGAGCTGTTCCAGGCCGGCCTGCCGCTGCCTGCCCAGGTCAAGTTCCTGCCCGACGACGGCGCGGCGGGCTTTGAGCGCACTTTCGTCCGCGACGTCCTGGGCCAGGGCGGACTGCAGCTGGACCAGGTCGTCGGCGAGGAGGCGGCACCGGGCGTCGCGGACTTCGAACTGGACCGTCTGGGCACGGCGCGCCACTTCGGCCTGCTTGCCCAGCGGCGTGAGCTGGCGCCGGATTTCGCCGGTGAGGTCGCTGAGGCGGGCGAGGTTGGCCTGCATGGCTTCGAGTTTGCGGACCGTCTTTTCCTTGCGGCGGCGGTGCTTGAGGATGCCCGCGGCTTCCTCAATGAACCCGCGGCGGTCCTCCGGGGTGGCATGCAGCACCTTGTCCAGCTGCCCCTGCCCCACGATCACATGCATTTCCCGGCCCAGGCCGGAATCGGAGAGGAGTTCCTGGATGTCCAGCAGCCGGCAGCCGGCCCCATTGATCGCGTACTCCGATCCGCCGGTGCGGAACAGGGTGCGGGAAATGGTGACTTCGCTGTACTCGATCGGAAGGGCGCCGTCGCTGTTGTCGATAGTGAGCGAGACGTGGGCGCGGCCCAGCGGCGGGCGCCCGGACGTGCCCGCAAAGATGACGTCTTCCATCTTGCCGCCGCGCAGGGTCTTGGCGCCCTGCTCGCCCATGACCCAGGCCAGGGCATCCACCACGTTGGACTTGCCGGAGCCGTTGGGGCCAACCACGGCGGTGACCCCTGGCTCGAATTCGAAGGTCGTCGCCGAAGCGAAGGACTTGAATCCCCGGACGGTCAGGCTTTTGAGGTGCAAAGTGTTTCGGTTCTCCTGGCTGGCGGAAACGGCTGTTCCTGCCTCAAATCTACCGCCACCACGGGAAATTCAGCGGATTTAGGCTTTTCCCAAGGAATTCCTTTGGAGCGCTTCCGGACAGGACCATAGGCTGGCGCCAGAGTTGCTGGGCACAGCTCGGGCCGGCGGGCTCACGCCGGACCGACGCGGCAGAACGCACGCTGTCTTGTTCTGCCAGGGGCGTTCTGCCAGGAGCGCTTTGGGGGCGGGTGGCCGGCAACTCAGTTCAGGTACAGCAGGGACAAGTGAAAACCTTGGTTGGCTGCCCCGGGGGGTGCGGCACAGGCCGGTGCATCGCGCGCCGGCCCGATACCGCCGCAGCGCACTCACTCAGGAGTCCATATGTCTGTTTCTGCAGCCGGCCGCACACTGACAATCTTCCAGCGCGTCGCACTCCCCTTGGCCCTCGCGCTGGCGCTGGTGGCGGCGCTGCTGCCCGTTGCGGCGCCGCCGGCCCTGCTGCCGGCGGCCAGCGCGGCGGATCCCTGCTCACCGCTCCTGAACGCCGTGGCGTGCGAGAACTCCAAGCCCGGCAGCCCGCCGTCGGAATGGGACATCGACGGCGCGGGGGATGCTGACATCCAGGGGTTCTCGACAGAGATCAGTGTCAACGCCGGCCAGCCCGTCAGGTTCAAAGTGGACACCACCGCGGCCAGCTACACGATCGGGCTCTACCGGACCGGCTGGTACCAGGGCCTCGGCGCCCGCAAGATCGCCGACGTCACACCGTCGGCATTCCGGCAGAACCAGCCGCAGTGCCTCACGGACGCCACCACGGAACTCTACGACTGCGGCACCTGGGCGGTGTCCGCGACGTGGCAGGTCCCCGCGACGGCCGTGTCAGGCGTCTACGTGGCCCTGCTGACCCGGCCGGACACCGGCGGCCGCAGCCACATCACGTTTGTGGTCCGCGCGGACGGCAGCCGGTCCGACGTCGTTTTCCAGACCTCCGATACCTCGTGGCAGGCCTACAACAGCTACGGGGGCTCCGACTTCTACCAGGGCGCCGACAACGGCCGCGCCTACAAGATCAGCTACAACCGCCCGGTCAATACCCGCGGGTCCATGGCAGGGCGCGACTTCTACTTCAGCAACGAGTATCCCCTGGTCCGTTTCCTGGAGAAGAACGGGTACGACGTCAGCTACATCAGCGGAGTGGACACCGACCGGAACGGCGCGCAGCTTCTGAACCACAAGGTTTTCCTCTCCGTGGGCCACGACGAGTACTGGTCTGGCGCGCAGCGGGCCAACGTGGAGGCGGCCCGCGACGCCGGCGTGAACCTGCAGTTCCTCTCCGGCAACGAGGTGTACTGGCGCACCCGGATGGAGCCCTCGCCGGTGGATGGTGCGGCCGGCCGCACCATCACGTCCTACAAGGAAACCTGGGCCAACGGCAAAATCGACCCCAGCACGGGATGGACCGGGACCTGGCGGGATCCGAGGTACGCCGCCCCGGCCAACGGCGGAGGGATGCCCGAGAACGCGCTGACCGGGACCATGTACGTGTCCAACTACACGGACCTTCCCATCACGGTCAGCGCCGCCGAGGGGAAATCGCGGCTGTGGCGCAACACCCCGCTGGCGGCGCTCGCCGCCGGCAGTTCCGCGGAGCTGGCGCCGCACACCGTGGGCTATGAATCCAATGAAGACGTGGACAACGGGTTCCGGCCCGCCGGCCTCATCCGGCTTTCCACCACGACGGGCCCGACACCGCAGTACCTGCAGGACTTCGGCAACGCCGTCCTGCCGGGGACCACCACACACAGCACCACCCTGTACCGGGCGCCCAGCGGGGCGCTGGTTTTCTCCGCGGGCACCGTCCAGTGGACGTGGGGGCTGGACCAGGTGCACGACGGCGACGGCGCACCGGCGGATCCGCGGATGCAGCAGGCCCAAATCAACCTCCTGGCCGACATGGGCGCCCAGCCCGCCACCCGCGACGCGGCCCTGTCACCGGCGACGGCCAGCACGGACACGGCCGGCCCCGCAGTGACAATCACCTCCCCCGCCGACGGGACCGCCGTCCGGCACGGGACAGCCGTCACGGTGTCCGGCACGGCCGCCGACGCCGCCGGCATCGTGGCCGGCGTCGAAGTCTCCACCGACGGCGGGGCCAGCTGGCGCCCGGCCCAGGGCAAGCAAAACTGGACCTACACCTACATCCAGAAGGGCCTGGGCACTGCCAGCATCCGCGTGCGCGCCATCGACGACAGTGCCAATATCGGAGCCCCTTCCATCCGCGGACTCCAGCTCACCGGACCGTACTCGGTGTTCGGCCAGCAGGTCCCGGACGTGCCTGATTCCCAGGACGGCGGGGCGTACGAGCTCGGGTTGAACATCACGCCCAGCGTCGACGGCTTCATCACCGGGGTGCGTTTTTACAAGAGCGCCGCCAACACCGGAGCCCACAGCGGCTCGCTCTGGAACGCCGCCGGGCAGCGGCTCGCCACCGCGGCATTCACGGCGGAAACGGCGTCCGGCTGGCAGGAAGTGCGCTTCGGCCAGCCCGTTCCGGTCACTGCCGGGAAGAAGTACGTTGTCTCCTACACGGCGCCGAACGGCCACTACGCCACCAAGGACTACCAGTGGGCCAGCTTCGGGCTGGCCGATCCGCCCCTGACCGTCGCCGGCGGCTTCGGCAGCGCTCCGGCCGGCGTGTACGCGGCGCCGGGTTCGTTCCCGTCCACCAGCTACATCAACGGCAACTACTTCGTGGACGCCCTCTTCGACACCGTGGATACCTCCCCCCTGACAGCATCCGGGCACTGGCCGCTGGGCGGCTCCTCGAGCGTCCCGCAGGCCACCACCGTGGGGGCGGTGCTGTCCAAGGCCGTGACCGCGGACAGCGTGCAGCTGACGCTGACGGCGGACGGCACGGCCGTCCCGGGCACCACCGGCTACGATCCCGCCACACGGAAGGTCACCTTCACCCCCGCGGCCGACCTGGAGCTTGGCACGGTGTACGCCGCGGCGCTCAGCGCCACGGACGTGGGCGGTGGCCCGTTGACGGCCGGCGCGTCCTGGCAGTTCACCACCGTGGTGTCACCGCCGGCGCCGGGAACCTGCCCCTGCAGCATCTATGCCGACTCGGTGGCCCCGGGGATCCAGGAGATCCGGGACGGGGTGCCGCTGAGCCTGGGGGTCCGCTTCTCCAGCACCACGGCGGGAACCGTCACGGGCGTCCGCTTCTACAAGTCGGCCGGCAATACGGGCACCCACTCCGGCACCCTGTTCACCGCGGCCGGCGAGCAGCTCGCCACGGTCACTTTCGCCAACGAAAGCTCCTCCGGGTGGCAGACGGCGTACTTCAACCAGCCCGTTCCCATGACAGCGAACACCGAATACGTCGTGGCGTACAAGAGCACCACGGGCTCCTACTCCGCGACCGTAAACGGGTTCGGGCCCGGGCTGAGCGTCGGGAACCTGCGGACCGCCTCCGACGCCGGGGCCTACTCCTACACCAGCGACTTCCCGGGGAACCGCTCCGCCGCCAGCTACCTTGTGGACGTGGTGGTCCAGTACCCGGATCCGCCGTTTATGGCCGGCGCGCAGGCACCGCTTCCCGGGTCCTCAAGCGTGGCCCTGGACTCCACGGTCACCGCTACCTTGTCCAAGCCGGCGTCGGGCGTGGAGCTGACCCTGACCGGTCCGGACTCCGCCGGGGTGCCGGGAACGGCGTCCTATGACGCGGCGGTGAACCGGGCCACCTTCACGCCGTCCTCGCCCCTGGTGCCAGGCACCACGTACACGGCCAGGCTGGCCGCCACGTCGGCGACGGGACAGCAGCTTGGCGACGGCGGCACGTGGACGTTCACGACTGTTCCGGCCCCGCGGACAGAGGGCGTGTGCCCGTGTTCGCTCTACCAGGACTCCGTCAGCCCCGGCGGCCCGGCATTCAACGACGGGGTGCCGCTGACACTGGGGGTGCGCTTCGCCAGCGATTCCCCGGGCCAGGTCACAGGCATCCGCTTCTATAAGGCGGCGGACAACGCGGGCGTCCACACCGGGGCCCTCTACACCGCCGGCGGCCAGCAGTTGGCCGCCGTCACCTTCACCGGTGAGTCCTCCTCCGGGTGGCAGACCGCCACCTTCAGCCAGCCCGTGGACATCGCGGCGGACACCGAATACGTAGCCGCGTACCGCACGCCCACCGGAGTTTATTCGGCGGTTCCGGGCGGCCTCAGCTCCCCCGTCACCAGCGGCCCGCTCCGCACGGCCTCCGGCGCCGGCGCGTATACCTACAACGGGGATTTTCCGGCATCCTCCTCGACGGCCAGCTACCTCGTGGACGTGGACTTCGTGGCATCCGTTCCGCCCCTCACGGTGACAGCCCAGGCGCCGGCGCCCGATTCCGCCGGCTTCCCGCTGACCTCGAAACCCTCGGTGACGTTCTCGGCGCCCGTCCGGGCCGGGTACACGTTCGGGCTGGCCGCCGGCGGCACCGCCGTCGACGGCACGGCCGCCCTGTCGGCGGACGGTAAAACCATCACGTTCACACCGGAGCAGGCACTGCCCGCGGCCACGGCGCTCACCGCGAGCGCCGGCAACCTTGTCTCGGTCCAGGGCGCCGAACTGGCGCCGGTCACGTGGCAGTTCACGACGTCCAACCCCGGCGGGCCCGGGCAGACCCTGTTCGGCCCCCTCCTTCCGGCCGTGCCGGCCGCCACCGGGGACACATCGTCCATCGAACTCGGCACGGCCTTCTCAGTGTCCGCGGCCGGCAGCGCCACGGGCGTGCGGTTCTACAAGGGCGCCGGCAACACCGGAACGCATGTCGGTTCGCTGTGGACCGCCGCCGGGGAACGGCTGGCCCAGGTGACGTTCACGGACGAGACCGCCGCCGGCTGGCAAAGCGCCACGTTCGCTGCTGCCGTCCCGCTTGAGCCCAGGCAAAGCTACGTGGTGTCCTACCTGGCCCCCAACGGCAACTATGCCTACACGGCGGCGTTCTTCGCGGAACCGTGGATCAACGGACTCCTGACGGCCCCGGGACCCAACAACGGCCGGTACCAGTACGGAACCGGCGGATCCGTGCCGTCGAACTCCTGGAACGCCACCAACTACTTCGTCGACGTCGTCTTCGCCCCCGCCTCCCCCTGACTGCCGGCCGCAGCTGCGGGGCGCCCGATTGAGGCCTGATCAGGGCAGTTACGGTGCAGCTCACGGGGGTCTTGCCGGCAGGAACCGGCAGGAACCGGGTCAGCGCACCACGGACGGAGACCAGGCGTGTTCGATATAGACCGAGGAACGCGACGCCGGGTCCGTGGTGATCCGCCAGATGTCGCTGTCGCCGGCAGCACCGTCGCGGGTGAGCCCGTAGAGCAAGGTCCGGTCGTCCAGCCATTCGATCTGGTCGTCCACGCTCCGCGGCTCGGACAGCACGGTTTCCTTCCCGCTGGCCAGGTCAAGGTAGGCGACGCGCCAGTGCACCGCCACGGCGCTGCCGGTGTTCTTCTTGTAGGCGATCCGGGTGCCGTCAGGCGAGATCGACGGGCATTCGACGCCGTCGTAAATGGCGGTCAGGGTGCGGGCCGCGATGCTCCCTTTCACCAGCCAGATCCGGCCCGATGATGCCGCCGTCGCATAAAACGTGTCGCTCTGGCCCGGGGCAAAGGTGACACCCCAGATGTTGCGGTCCGCGGCGGTGATGCGGGTGCCGTTGACCAGCAGCGCAAAGTCCTCAAGGTTGCCGGCAATGGTGCCGCCCTGCACCGCAGTAATGGACGTCTCGGTCGAGAAGTTCCCGTTGCCGTAGGCGTGGCCGGAGACGAACACCGTAGTGGCCACGAGGGAGCCGTCCGGGCTGATCCGGGTCCGGCTGGGGATGCCGGGCAACGCCCAGCTCCTGGCCGGCTGCCAGTCCGAGCCCAGGACGGCGGCTTCGAAATTGGTGACAAGGCCCCGGTTGGTCCTGAGGCAGACAATGTTTTGCAGCGTGCCGTAAACCCTGTCGCAGGCTGCCGCCGCCAGGGACCGTTCGCCGGCGGGGTCCGACAGCGGGACGACGCCGATGGTCCCGTACCCCTGGCCGGGCGCCGTGTTGCGGAACAGGACCGAGGCCTGCTGCAGCACGGCGGCGCCGGCGGCCACCCGTGCCGCGGATGCCGCCGTCCGGCTTTCCTGGAAGCGCCCGAACGCGTTCGCGGCGTAGGCGCCGGCCGCGGCGATGACCAGCATGGTGACCACCAGCAGGATCCCCCAGCGCGCCGTACGGCCGGCGGCGCTCACGCTGCGGCCCCCTGCAGCACCCCGCCGCGCAGCAGGAACCAGGACGCCACAACCCCCGCGGCCAGGAGCACGCCGACCACCACCATCGCAACGGCCGGGCCGACCGCGAACCACAGGACACCAAAGCCCACTGAAGCGGTCATCCGGCTCAGTGCCACAACGGTCTGCGCGGACCCGAGCCCGGTGGCGAGCTTGTCCGGCGGGGTCAGCTGGCTGGCCAGGGCCGCGAGCACCCCGTCCGTCGCGGCGTAGAAGGCCCCCAGCAGAACGAGGCAGGCCAGGGTGGGCCCAAGTCCGCCGACCGGAACGGCCGCCAGCAGGTAACAGGCAAGGAGCGCAACGTGCCCCAGGATGAAGACCCGTGCCTTGCCCCAGCGGTCCGCGAGGCGGCCCAGTGGAATGGCGAGGAGCAGGAACACCACGTTCGTGCCCACATACAGCAGCGGGAACCACTGGACGGCGAAGGCGTCCCTGGCCTGCAGCACCAGGAAAATGAAACCGTCGCCGACCGTCAGCAGGCCCAGGATCCCTGCCGCCATCAGGAGCCTGCCCAGGCCGGGTTCACGCAGGAGGCGCCAGCGGAAGCCGGTTCTGCCCCGACTTTGTTTGTCCTGTTCTGTGGTGCCCTTCTCCCCGCTGCCCTTCTCTATTCTGTCCTTCTCTAATCTGTCCTTCTCTGTTCTGTCCTTCGGACCTGTTTTCAGGTTCGGCACCAGCAGCACCAGCACCGCCACACCAAGGGCCGCGAATGCCAGGGAGATCACAAAAACGGTGGTGTAGCCGTTGGGGATCAGCATCAGGATGAAGAAGGCCAGCAGCGGGCCGGTGGCCGCACCGATGTTGTCCAGCATCCGGTGCACTCCGTAGTGCCGCGCCAGGTGTTCAGGCTGGGCCGACACCGAGATCAGCGCATCGCGGGGGGCCGTCCGGATGCCCTTGCCCACACGGTCCGCGGTCACGACGGCGGTCAGGGCCCAGAATCCGCCCGCGAACAGCAGCCCGGTCCGGGCCAGCATGGAAAGGCCGTAGCCCGCGACGGCCACCGGTTTGGGCCGGCCGATGCGGTCGGAGGCATACCCCGCAGCGATCCGGACAATGGCGCTGGCCCCCTGGTTGATTCCGTCCAGGATGCCGAAGGCAATGGTGGACAGGCCCAGGAACGCGGTGATGTACAGGGGCAGGACCGCGGAGACTGATTCGGACGAGACATCGGTGAGCATGCTGACCACACCCAGCCAGAGAATCACCGGGGAAAGCCGGAAACGCGGTGTGACGTGCTCCGCCGGTTCCGCGCCCGGGGGTGGCTGCTGGTCCTTCTTGCCGCCGTTGCGGTCCGACATGGAAAGGTACATGGCGCTATCCCCCGGCAGCCGCGCGCAGGTTTCCCAGGAGCATAAACCGGGTGCCGCCGGTGCCCGTGGTGGAGGCCGTGAACGTCAGGGAGTCGGTACCCCGGCCGAAGCGGATGGCCCGTTGTCCGTCTGCGGCAGGAACGGGTTCGGACCAGAAACCCAGGCCGCCCAGGACCTGCTGGTAGTGCCCGGCCACCGCGTCCTGGCTCAAGGCGGCGATGGCGTCGGCGGCCACCTGCAGGGTCCCCTCGGCCGGAGAAACCGACGTCGAGACCAGCACCGTTGCATCCGGAAACGGGAGGACGTCCGCCGGGTAGCCGTCCACGATCCTGCCCTGGGCCGACGCCGCCGCGGGCAAGGGCGCGCTGACCAAAGCGGCCGGCGCGGTCGGCGCGGGCAGCCCGGTGGGGGCGGCACTGACGGGGGGAAGGACCTCCCGGCCCGCGGGGGCGGAGGCCGGCCCCTCAGCGGATCCCCGGGACGGCGCGGCCGCACTCCCGCCGGACGCTTCCCCGCCGGCACCCGGTACACCCGGAACTCCAGCAGTACCCGCGGCGCCCGGGCCGCTGCCGGCGCCGGCAGTGTGCGGACTGCTGCCGGCCGGCGGCCCGCCCGCCACCGAGGATTCAGCGGCCGTCATCTGGTCCAGCACGACGGCGGTGCCGCCCAGCAGCGCCGCCGCGCCGGCGCCCGCGACGACCAGCCATTTGGCTTTCACGGACTGTTCCTGGCCCGGACAGCAGCGCCCGGCGAGACCATGGTTGTTGTTCCCCTAGCACCCATCGCCCCAGTCTTTCAGCGCGGGCAACAGCGGCGTAAGAGTAGGACTACTTGAATTGCGGGCCCTCGCTACGGAGAGTTGTTAGGATCGGGCTGCCCGCCCCGACCGGGGGCTTTTCTCCGAAAGCGAGGACCCGTGAAGGCCGACCACTACGACAGTTTCGCCGAAAGCTACGCGGCAGAGAACGACTCCAGCCTCCTGAACGCGTACTACGAGCGGCCGGCAATGATCAGCCTGGCCGGCGACGTCGCCGGCCGCCGCATCCTGGACGCGGGCTGCGGCTCCGGGCCCCTGTCTGCGGCGTTGAGCGCAAAGGGCGCGATCGTGACCGGCGTCGATTCCAGCCCTGCGATGCTTGACCTGGCCCGGAAGCGCCTGGGCGCGGCCGCGGACCTGCACGTCGCCGACCTCAACGGGCCGCTGCCTTTCGCCGACGGCTCCTTCGACGACGTCGTCGCATCCCTCGTGCTGCACTATCTGGAGGACTGGTCCGCTCCCCTGGCCGAGCTGCGGCGCGTACTGAAGCCGGGCGGCCGGCTGATCCTGTCGGTCAACCACCCCGCGGTCAGCGTGGTCAATTACCCCGCTGAGGACTACTTCGCCGTCAGGCAGTACTCGGAGGACTACGAGTTCGACGGCGAACCCGCGGTCCTGACCTTCTGGCACCGGCCGCTGCACGCCATGATCAACGCCTTCACGGCGGCGGGATACCGTGTGGCCACCGTCAGCGAACCGGAGCCGTCCCCGGACACCCCGGCTGAGCTCCTTCCGCCGCGGATCCTCAGCGGCGAGAGGACGGCGTTCCTGTGCTTCATCTTCTTCGTCCTCGAAGCCGGCTGAGGGCCGGGGGAACCCATTCCGCGCAATATCTGCCGCCCGGAATGCGGGAACCGGCCTGCAGCGGGCATAGTTAAGCTCTTGGGCCTGTGCTTGGACTGCGGTCATCCGCGGGGCGCAGGACAAACACGAACAGGGGCTTGAATTTGGTAGGGAACGCAACATTCCGGCACCGCAACACCGCCTTGCTTTCGGTGAGCAGCGTCGAAGCTCCGAACAGCGTCAGTTCCGCGGAATTCGACCGCAGGCTGGCGTCGACACTGCGCCGGCTGAAGTTCCCCCCGAAGCTGCTCGAACGGGTCGCCGGCATCACGCACCGGCGCTGGTGGGCCGCCGGGACGTCGTTCGACGACGCCGCCATCGAGGCCGGTGCGAAGGCCCTGGCCGAGTCCGGCGTCGAAACGTCCGAGGTGGGGCTGCTGATCAACACGTCCGTTACGCGCCGAAACCTTGAACCGTCCGTCGCCGTGAAGATCCACCACGGGCTGGGCCTTCCCTCGTCGGCCATGAACTTCGACCTGGCCAACGCCTGCCTGGGCTTTGTCAACGGCATGACACTGGCGGCGAACATGATTGATTCCGGCCAGATCAAGTACGCGCTGATCGTCAACGGCGAGGACGCCCAGGCCACGCAGGAGGCCACCCTGGCGCGGTTGCAGCGGCCGGAAACCACGCGCGAGGATTTCAACCGCGAGTTCGCCACTCTCACGCTGGGCTCCGGAGCCGCCGCTGCCGTGCTGGGGCCGGCCGACCAGCACCCCGGGGCGCACCGGCTGGTGGGCGGCGTGGTGCGGGCCGGCACCGAGCACCATGACCTGTGTGTGGGCGGCATCGACGGCATGGCCACCGACACGAAGGGGCTGCTCGACGGCGGCCTGCAGCTGGTGTCCGACGCCTGGCACGAGGCGCAGCCGGAGTGGAACTGGGCCGCCATGGACCGGTACGTGACGCACCAGGTAAGCAACGCCTACACCCGGGCGGTCATCGACGCACTCGACCTGGATCCGGACAAGGTCCCCATCACGTTCCCGCGGTGGGGCAATGTGGGACCCGCTTCCCTTCCCATGACCCTCGCGGCAGAAGCGCAGACGCTCAGCCCAGGGGACCGTGTGCTCTGCATGGGCGTCGGTTCGGGCCTGAACACCGCCATGGTGGAGATCGAGTGGTAGCGGCCGGCTGGCCCGGCGTCGACCCCGAATGGTCACGCGAGATCGAGGTGGCCTCCACCTCCGCCGCGGAGACCTTAGGAACGGTGCGGCGCTGGCATCTGCTCGACAACGGCGCCCAGCTCGCCCGCCGCGGCCTGGTTCCTGCGGGCACGCTGCTGTGCGTGCACGGCAACCCAACGTGGTCCTACCTGTGGCGGACCCTGCTGGCCGCCGGATCCGATCCCGCCCATCCGTGGCGCGTGGTGGCGGTGGACCAGCTGGACATGGGGTTCTCCGAGCGCACCGGAACTTTCCGGCGGCTGGCGGACCGGATCAACGATCTGGGCGACCTCACCGGCGCGCTCGGGCTGGACGGGCCCGTGGTCACCGTCGGCCACGACTGGGGCGGCGTGATCAGCCTTGGCTGGGCCGTGGCCCACCCGCAGCAGCTCGCCGGCGTCGTGCTGACCAACACCGCTGTCCACCAGCCCGCCGGCTCCCCGATCCCTGCGCCGCTGCGGCTGGCCCTGCACCCTGCCGTGCACCGCTGGGGAACCACGACGTCGGACACCTTCCTTCGCGTGACGCACGCCCTGGCCCGCCCGCCGCTGGCCCCGGAGGTCCGGGACGCGTTCATGACCCCTTACCGGGGGGCCGGACGCCGCACGGGCGTGGGGAACTTTGTCGCAGACATTCCCGCGGGCCCGTCCCACCCCAGCTTCCCGGCACTCGGCCGCGTCGCTGAGGGGGTGCGCGGGCTGAAGGTTCCGGCGCTGATGCTCTGGGGCCCGCAGGACCCGATCTTCTCCGACCGGTACCTCAAGGACCTGATTGGCCGGCTGCCGCATGCGGACGTCCACCGGTTTGAGGGGGCCGGCCACCTGCTCCCGGAAGACCGGAACATTGCGGCCCCGGTCTTCGCCTGGCTGGCCGGGCCCGGCCAGCCCGCCGGATCCGGCGAGGACGGCGCAGCCGGCGAGGACAATGCAGCCGGCGGGGACAATGCAGCCGGCGGGGACAGCGCACCCGCCCTGGACAACGCACCAGCCCTGAACAGCGCCCCCGCACCCCTGCAGGCCGGCGGCCCCGCCGGGAACCCGCCCCTGTGGGCTCCCCTCACCGGGCTGGCGGCAGGCCCGGACGGCGGGTCCACCGCCGTCGCGGAAATGGCCGCGGACGGCAGCGTCTCCCGCTCGCTGGACTGGCGGGAGCTGGAACGGGACATCGCCGTGCTCGCGGCGGGCCTGCAGGACGCCGGGGTGCAGCACGGCAGCCGGGTGAGCCTGATGGTTCCGCCGGGGGTGGATCTGACCGTGGTCCTTTACGCCTGCCTCCGGATCGGCGCCGTGGTGGTCGTGGCCGACGCCGGCCTGGGCACCCGCGGCCTCAGCCGCGCCGTGAAGGGCGCCACCCCGGATTTCCTTATCGGCATCGACAAGGCGCTCGCCGCCGCCTCGGTGCTTGGCTGGCCGGGGCGGCGCATCAGTGTGCGGGATCTGCCGCCCGCCCGCCGCCGCCTCCTCGGCGTCGAGACCTCCCTCGCGGCCCTGTCCCGCCGCGGAGCCGGCCGCAGTCCGGACGCCTTGCAGCCGACGTCGCCGGCACCGGGCGGGCTTCCCGGCTTGGACGACCCCGCCGCCGTGCTCTTCACCTCCGGTTCCACCGGGCCCGCCAAGGGTGTCCTCTACACGCACCGGCAGCTCGCCGCGATGCGGGACACCGTGGCGGCGACACTGGAGATCCGCCCGGGAGCACGCCTGGTGGCGGGCTTCGCGCCGTTCGCCCTGCTGGGCCCGGCGCTCGGAGCCGTGTCGGTAACGCCCGCCATGGACGTCACCGCGCCCCGTACCCTGACAGCCCGCGCGCTGGCGGACGCCGCCGCCGCCATTGGCGCCTCGGTGGTTTTCGCCTCGCCCGCGGCGCTGCGCAACGTCCTGGCGACCAGGGACAGCCTGGACGGGGCCGGGCAGCGTGCCCTGGACGGCGTGGAGTTGCTGTTGTCCGCCGGCGCACCCGTCCCGGAACCACTCCTCGCCGAGGTGCAGCGGCTGCTGCCCCGGGCATCGCTGCACACCCCCTACGGGATGACTGAGGCACTGCCGGTCGCCGACATCAGCCTTGAACAGATCCGCACCGCCGAGGCCGACGCCGCCGGCGGAACCGTGGCGGGGGCCGGCAACGGCGTCTGTGTGGGCCTGCCCGTGCACGGCGCCCGCGTCGCCGTCGTCCCGCTCGCCGGGGACGGCAGCGCACCCGGGACCGGCACGGTCACGGACGCAGTCACGGACACCGGGGTGACCGGCGAGATCCTGGTCAGCGCCCCGCACGTCAAGGAAGCCTACGACCGGCTCTGGCTGACCCAGCGGGACAGCGCCCGCACGCCCGGCTGGCACCGCACCGGCGACGTCGGACACTTCGACGCCGCCGGCCGGCTCTGGGTGGAGGGGCGGCTCGCGCATGTGGTCACGGCCCCGGGGGCGGTGGTGACCCCGGTGGGCGCCGAGCAGGCCATCGAACGCCTGGGCGACGTCGGGCTCGCCGCCGTCGTCGGTGTCGGTCCGGCCGGGACGCAGGCCGTCGTGGCCGTCGTCGAAACCGTACCTCCGGTCCGCCGGGCCGGCCCGGCCGCTCCGCAGCTCGCCCGGCGCGTGCGGGACGCGGCCCGCCTGGCCGGAATCAGCATCTCCGCCGTGCTCGCCGTGCCCGCCCAGCCGACCGACATCCGCCACAACGCCAAGATCGACAGGACCCGGCTGGCCCGGTGGGCCTCGGCGGTGTTGGCCGGCGGCCGTCCGGGCACGCCATGAGGGTCCTTGTCACCGGCGCCAGCGGCCTGCTGGGCCGCGAGGTGGCCCGGCTGCTGGTGCGGCAGGGCCATGCCGTCACCACGTTCCAGCGCCGCCCGTCCGGAGTGGAGGGCGCCACGGACGTCCGCGGGTCCCTGGCCGACGACGCCGCCGTCCGCCGCGCCGTCTCCGGCGCCGAGGGTGTCATCCACCTGGCGGCCAAGGTCTCTTTTACGGGCCGCCCCGCCGAGTTCGACGAGGTCAACGTCGAGGGCACCCGCCGTCTGCTCCGCGCGGCCCGCGACGCCGGCGTGCGGGATCTGGTGTTCGTCTCTTCGCCGTCGGTGGCGAACTCCGGGGCCGCGATCGTTGGGCTGGGCGCCGGGCCCGCGGACCCCGCCCGCGCGCACGGCGACTACTCCCGCACCAAGGCGGCGGCTGAACTCCTGGCGCTGGCCGCGGGCGGGCCGGGGTTCCGGGTCGCGGCAGTGCGGCCGCACATCGTCTGGGGTCCGGGCGACACGCAACTGGTGGAACGGGTGCTGGACCGGGCCGGCCGCGGCCGCCTGCCCCTGCTCGACGCCGGGGCAGCCCTCATCGACACCACCTACGTGGACAACGCCGCCTCGGCCATCGCCGCCGCTTTGCACCGGATGGAGCATGTCCACGGCAGGGCGGTAGTGGTCAGCAACGGCGAACCCCGGCCGGTGGGCGAACTGCTGGCAGGCATCTGCGCCGCCGGCGGCATCCGTGCGCCGTCATGGTCGGTGCCGGGCCGGCTCGCCCGGGGTGCCGGATGGGTGGTGGAAAAGGCCTGGACCCGGCTCGGCCGGGAGGACGAACCGCCCATGACCAGGTTCCTCGCCGAGCAGCTCTCCACAGCGCACTGGTTCGACCAGCGGGAAACCCGCCGGCTCCTCGACTGGACCCCTGCCGTGTCCCTCGACGAGGGCCTGGCGAGGCTGGCACGGCATCACGGCCAGGGCTGATTCCCGTCGATTGCTCCATAACGGCCCTTTTGAGGGGTCAAAACGGCCGTTGCGGAGCAATCGACGTGGGGGAACCGGCAGGTAGGCGTGTCGGTTAGCAGGGCTCCTTACCAGCGGCCGTTGCGGGGCCGGGGCTGGCAGACCGGGCAGGTGTAGGAGGAGCGGTTCATGAACTGGTCCCGCCGGAGGAGGCTGACACGGCCGGCTTCGGCACAGCGCCTGCACTCCTTGCCCTCGCGCCCGTAGGCGTTGAGCGAACGGTCAAAGTAGCCGGATGCACCGTTGACGTTGACGTAGAGCGAGTCGAAGCTGGTGCCGCCGGCTGCCAAGGCGTCGGTCATGACGTCGCGGGCGGCGTCGAGGACCCGTTCGGCGTCTGCCCGCCGGAGAGTGTCCGTGGGCCGGGCGAAGTGCAGCCGGGCTTTCCAGAGGGCTTCGTCCGCGTAGATGTTGCCGATCCCCGAGACCAGCCCCTGGTCCAGCAGCGCACGCTTCAGGCCGGTCTTGCGCGCCCGCAGCCGGCGGTAGAATGCGTCGAAGGAGAAGTAGGGGTCCAGCGGGTCCCGGGCAATGTGGGCGGCTTCTTCGGCGATGAGCGGCAGCGGCGTTTCGGCAAGTCCGCCGGGGGCGCCGTCGGGCGTGGGAACCAGCGAGGTGAGGAAAAGGCCGCCGAAGATGCGCTGGTCCACGAACCGGAGCTGTTCGGGCATGCCGTCAGCGGGGCTGAGCCGCAGCCGCACTTTCAGGTGTTTCTCGTCCGGGGCCGCGGAGTCCTGCATCAGCAGCTGCCCGGACATGCCCAGGTGGGCCATCAGCGCGACGGCGGGAAGGGACGCGCCCGGGGTTCCGGTGTCAGCCAGCGGCATCCACAGGAACTTCCCGCGGCGCACCACGTCCAGGACGCGGGCGCCCTCCAGGTTGCCGGCGAAGTCCTCCGGGCCAAGGGCGTGCCGGCGGACGGAGCGCGGATCCACCACCTCAACAGCGGTGATGGTCCGGCCCCGCACCCAGCTCACCAGGCCGCGGCGGACAACTTCAACCTCGGGCAGTTCGGGCACGGTGCGTGCCTAAGCGCCTTCGGCGGGCGCCGAAAGCCTGCGCCAGGCGTCCGCCGCGGCTTCCTGTTCGGCTTCCTTCTTGGAGTTGCCGGTCCCGGTGCCGTAGTCGTTGCCGCCGATGCGCAGCACCGCTTCGAAGGTCCGGGCGTGGTCCGGGCCGGAGCCCTCCACGGCGTAATTAATCGTTCCGAGCTGACGGCTGGCCGCCAGCTCCTGGATGCTGGTCTTCCAGTCGGTGCCGGCGCCAAGCGCGGCAGCGTCCTTCAGAAGCGGGCCGATCAGGCGCATCACCAGCTGGCGTGCCGTCTCGATGTCGTTGGAGACGTACGTGGCGCCGATCAGCGCCTCCATGGTGTCCGCGAGGATGGACGCCTTGTTCTTGCCTTCGGTGAGCTTTTCGCCCTGTCCGAGGTAGATGTAGTCGCCCAGTCCGATGCTGCGGCCGATGCCGGCGAGGGCCTTGGTGCTGACGACGGCGGACCGGCGCTTGGCCAGGTCGCCTTCGGGCAGCATGGGGTTGTCGCGGTACAGCGCGTCCGTGACCGAGAACCCCAGGATGGAGTCGCCCAGGAACTCGAGGCGCTCGTTGGTGGGGATGCCGCCGTTTTCGTAGGCGTAGGAACGGTGTGTGAGCGCAAGACGAAGCGTCCCGGCGTCAATAGAGACACCGAGACGCTTCAGAAGCTCTTCAGTTGAAGACATCTGTATCAGCCGTTTGGCGGATTAGACGTCTGCGACCTTGCGGCCCTTGTATTCAAGGAACAGCGCGGTGCCAGCTGAGTCGGTAACGACCTTTGCCTGGTGCGGCAGGCTGTAGGTGACCTGGCCGTTCTCGACGGTCTTCACCAGGTGGGGGGCGGTTGCCTTCCACTGGGAGCGGCGGGCGCGGGTATTCGAGCGAGACATTTTCCGCTTCGGGACAGCCACGGCTAACTCATTTCTCTCTAGTCCAACACTTACAAATCAGTTTTGCCGGTCAGGCTTAGCCAAGTCAGCTAGGGCAGCCCAGCGAGGATCTACCACCTCGTGGTGATGCCCCGGCTCGTCTTCCAGGCGAACTCCACATTCGGAGCAAAGGCCCTGGCAGTCTTCCCGGCACACCGGCTGGAACGGCAGCATGGTGACAACTGCGTCCCGCAACACCGGTTCAAGATCGATCAGATCGTGCTCGACTCGACGTTGCTCTTCTTCGTCTTCTTCGTCCGAGAACTCGGCGTCCTCGTAGAAGAAAAGTTCTTGCACATTGACCTCTTGGTCATACGCAAGGGGATCCAGGCATCGGCCGCATTCGCCGGTTACTTCGACGTCCGCGGTACCTGATACCAAAATTCCTTCGTGTACGGCCTCCAGCCGCAGGTCCAGCCCGACATCCGAGCCTTCCTGCACGCCAATGAGCGCCACACCAAGATCACCTGGTGCGGGTACATGTTCTGTCAGCGTCCGCATGCTTCCCGGACTGCGTCCAAGGTCCTTGACGTCAAACACCAAGGGCGAACTAGCATCTCGTTTAATGAGAACTCCTGTTGAACATATGACCGACGTACCATCTTAGCCTGATCTTCCGGACGGACTCAAACCGGGGGCGCGCCTGCGGTTTGCACCGCGGGCGCCCGCATTTTGGGCCGCGCAACCGGCAGCAGGCCGCCGAGTACCGGTCAAGCTTACCCTCTGCGCGGCCGCCCTTGGTCCGGCTCGCCGGAGTGCAGGCGTTTGAGCACCGATCGGGGCACAAACTCGGACACGTCGCCGCCCAGGGTGAACACTTCCTTGATCAGGGTCGAGGACAGGTGCAGGTAATGGCCTTCGGCGGGCAGGAACACGGTCTCGACGCCGGTCAGCTGCCGGTTCATCGTCGCCATGGGCAGCTCGTAGTCGAAGTCCGAGGAGGAGCGCAGGCCCTTGACGATCGCGGAGACCCCCCGCTGCCGGCAGTACTCGGCGAGGAGCCCCTCCCCCACGGGTTCGACCACAATACCGCGCAGCGAGGCCAGGGTTTCCTGCGCCATGTCGATCCGCTCCTCAAGGGTGAAGCGGTACTTCTTGGCGTAGTTGGTGGAGACCGCCACGATCACCTCGTCGAAGAGGCCCGAGGCCCTCGCGATGACTTCCAGGTGTCCGTTGTGGATGGGGTCGAAGGACCCGGGGCATACGGCGCGTCTCATGCTCCGAACCTACCGTATGGGCAGCCCCGCCCGAGGCAGGAGAACGGGATACCATGGCGGAATGTCAGCCACCAGCATTCCTTTTACTGTGTCCGGGGGCGTGGTCCTGATCACGGGAGCCGCCATGGGCATGGGCCGCCTCTACGCCCTGCGGGCGGCCCGTGAGGGCGCCGCCGTCGTGATTCTCTGGGACGTCGACGCCGGCGGCCTCGCCGCGACCGCCGCCGAGGTGACCGCCCTCGGCGCCCGCGCGGTGGTCCGGCAGGTGGACCTCGCCGACCGCGCGGCGATTGCCGAGGCCGCGGCGGAGGCCCGGGCGGAGGGCCCGCTGGCGCTGCTGGTGAACAACGCCGGAATCGTCCGCGGCGCGCTGTTCTGGGACCACCGCCCGGAACAGGACATCGCGCTGACCATGGACATCAATGCGCTGGCGCCGATGTACGTCACCCACGCGTTCCTCCCCGACATGATGGCCGACGCCGGCCGGCCGCGCCGGATCCTGAACATCGCCTCCGCCGCGGGCACCGTGTCCAACCCGAGGATGAGCGTGTATGCCGCCTCCAAGTGGGCGGTGATCGGCTGGAGCGACTCGCTCCGGCTGGAACTCGAGCAGCAGGGCTACCGCCACCTGGCGGTGACCACGTTCTGCCCCAGCTACATCTCCACCGGCATGTTCGACGGCGCCCGCGGGCCGCTGCTGACGCCCCTCATGACACCGGAGGACGCCGTGGACCGTGCCTGGCGGGCCACCGTCGCCGGGCAGCCGCAGCTGATCGCCCCGGCCACCGCGCAGCTGGGCAAGGTGCTGCGCGGGCTGCTGCCCGTGCGCGCCTGGGACTTCGTGGGCGGCAAGGTCTTCGGGATCTACTCCACCATGGACAAGTTCACCGGCCGGGGCGAAAAGGCGGGCACCCGGTGAACGCGCCGCTGCAGTCCCCCTGGCAGCGGGCGGCGACCGGCGCCAACCTGCTGTCCCCGGACGGAACCCTCGGCGTGACCATCTTCGAGGAAATGACCACGCTGGCGCTGCAGACCGGCGCCATCAACCTGGGCCAGGGCTTCCCGGACGAGGACGGGCCGGTGGAGATCAAGGCCGCAGCACAGGCCGCGATCGCCGCCGGCGCCAACCAGTACGCCCCGGGCAAGGGCATCCTGGAGCTGCGCGAGGCAATCTCCCTGCACCAGGAGCGCTTCTACGGCCTGACGCCGGACCCGCAGACCGAGATCATCGTCACCACCGGCGCCACGGAGGCCATCGCGGCCTCGCTGCTGGCACTCGTGGGCCCGGGCGACGAGGTCCTCACGTTCGAGCCGTTCTACGATTCCTACGGCGCAATCATCGGGCTCTCCGGCGCCCGCCACGTCACGGCCCCGCTGCTGGCCCCGGACTTTATGCCGGACCTCGATGCCCTGGAAGCGGCGTTCAGCAGCCGGACCAAGGTGGTGCTGGTCAACAACCCGCACAACCCCACCGGCGCCGTGTTCCCCCGCGAAGTGCTGGAACGCGTCGTCGAGCTCGCCGCCCGGCACAACGCCGTCATCATCAGCGACGAGGTCTACGAGCACCTCACCTTCGGCGTCCGGCACATCCCGGTGGCCACGCTGCCCGGCGCCGCGGAACGCACCCTGACCATCTCCTCGGCCGGGAAGACTTTTTCCTTTACCGGCTGGAAGATCGGCTGGCTCTGCGGACCGGAACACCTGGTGTCCGCTGCCCGCACGGTCAAGCAGTTCCTGAGCTACAGCTCCGGCACCCCGTTCCAGAGCGCCATCGCGGCCGGGCTGGGCCTCCCGGACGAGTTCTACACCGGCATCGCCGATACGCTCCAGCTCAAGAGGGACATCCTCAGCGAGGGCCTCCGCGCCGCCGGCCTGGACGTCTTCACGCCGCAGGGGACGTACTTCGTGAACGTGGACACCGCTCCCCTGGGTATCACGGACGCCCTGGACCTGGCCCGCCGGCTGCCGGCGCTGGTGGGCGTCGCCGCGATTCCGGTCCCGGTGTTCTGCCACCCGGAAGGCGCCGAACGCACGCGGAGCCTGCTGCGCTTCGCGTTCTGCAAGCGGATCGACGTCCTGCAGGAGGCCGCCGAACGGCTCGCGGCGCTCCGGGGCCTGCTCTGATGGCGGAGTCCCCCGCCGTGTCCCGGTTCCTGCGCACCACCGGCCAGCACGCCACGATTGAACCCGACGCCTTCACCGACGGCGGCTACGTGCTCAGCATCGGCGGGGCGGAGCAGTCCCACGTGGACCTGGCAGACCCCTCGGACATCTTCTATGAGTACCTGCGCCGGATCGGCCACGTGGTGGACCTCGCGGCGCCGTGGGGCGAACCCGTCACCGCCCTGCACCTCGGCGCCGGTGCACTGACCCTGGCGCGGTACATCCAGGCCACCCGGCCTGGGTCCGTGCAGTACGCGGTGGAGCTGGAGCGGGAGCTCCTCGATTTTGTGCTGGAACAGCTCCCCCTGCCGGACGGAACGGAGCTGCACACCATCATCGGCGACGCCCGCGACGCCCTGGCGGAGCTGCCCCCGGGCCCGGCGTTCGACGTCGTGATCCTGGACATCTTCTCCGGCCCCGAGGCGCCCGAACATCTCGCCTGCACGGAGTTCTACCGAGAGGCCGCCGCGAAACTGAGCCCCCGCGGGGTGCTGATCGTCAACGTCGGCGACGAGCCGGGGCTCACCCTGGTCCGCAGCCAGGTGGCCGCACTGCGCCGGGCCATGCCCGACGTCGCCGCCTTCGCCGAGGCCGGCATGTTCAGCGGCCGCTACCCCGGCAACATCATCCTCACCGGGACACAGGGACCCTGGCCGGACGTGTGGACCGCGGCGCTCACCGCCCGCGGTCCGCACCCCGCCAAGGTGCTCTCCGGCGTCGAACTGGACGCCCTCTCGGACTAACCGGAGCCTTCCGGGCCGGCGTCCTTCCAGACCGGACCACTGGACATGCCCATTCTTCGCATCCAGGGACGCACATATGCGCAGTATGTCCATGCGCCGGCCCTGGCGCTGAGCATGTCCGTGCTGCCAAGGTCAGCCCTCGGCTCGGCGGGGGCGGAGCGCGACCGGGCTACGCTCCGTCTTCGGGCGCGTCTACCGGGGCTTCGTCCACGGCGGGCTCGGCGAACCAGAGCTTCGTCTCGCCGTACTTGCGCTCGGCGAACCGCTCCATGCCGTCCGGCCAGGACGGTTCGGCGCTGCGGGAGGAGCGCTCCACGACCACAACGGCGCCCTCGGCCAGATGCGGGAGCAGCTTGGCCAGCACAGCGGCCAGCGCGGGTTCATCGAGCGGGTAGGGCGGATCGATGAAGACAAGGTCCCAGCGGACGGCGCCCTGGGCGCGGTCCAGGAAGGATTCGACCTTGGAGCGGTGCACGGAGACCACCTTCCGCCGCGCCACGGTGTTGACGAGGTCCGCGTTGCGCTGGCAGACCTCGCTGGCCTTGCCGTCGGACTCCACCAGGTCCACGGCCTGCGCGCCGCGGCTGGCGCTTTCCACGCCGAGCGAGCCGGAGCCGGCGTACAGGTCCAGCACGCGGGCGTCCGCGATCACCTCGAAGGCGTCCAGCCGGGAGAAGAGCGCCTCCTTGACCCGGTCCGTGGTGGGGCGGGTCAGGGATCCCGGGACGCTGGCCAGGGTGGTGCCGCCCGCCGCGCCGGCAATGATGCGGCTCATGGCCGAGCCCCCTGCAGCACTGGAACAGATGCCTGGAGAATGTCAGCCGCGTTCAAGGAACGCCTCCTTTTCCGGGTTGAGGTAGTCATCGATCGCCGCGGCGAGGGCAGGGTGGGAGCCCAGGGACGGGTCGCCGCCGACAATCAGCCAGGCGTCCTGCCGGGCCCGGGCGATCACATCCTCGTGTTCGAGGACCCGCAGCAGCTTCAGCGTGGACCGTCCCCCGGACTGCGAGGCACCCAGGATGTCGCCTTCGCGGCGCAGCTTGAGGTCCTCCTGGGACAGTTCGAAGCCGTCGGTGGTGGCTGCGACGGCGTCCAGCCGCCGCCGGCTGGGGTGGCCCGGTTCCAGCGTGGTCACCAGCAGGCAGGTGCCGGGCAGGCCACCGCGGCCCACCCGGCCGCGGAGCTGGTGGAGCTGCGAGATGCCGAAGCGGTCGGCATCGAGGATCACCATGAGCGTGGCGTTGTGGACGTCGACGCCGACTTCGATCACGGTGGTGGAGACCAGCAGTTTTGTCTGGTTGGCGGTGAAGGAGGCCATGGTCTCGGACTTCAGCACCGGGTCCTGGCGGCCGTGCAGCGGGGCGACGGGCACCCCGGCCAGGGCCGGTTCGTCCCTCAGGAGCTCCACGACGCCGGTCACGGAGGCCAGCTCGCGCGCCCCGGAGTCTTCCAGGTCCGCGTCGGCCGGCCCGGCCTCGCCGGGACTGAAGTCGCCGTCGTCGTCCGAGCCGATCTTGGGGCACACCACGTAGACCTGGTGGCCGGCGTCGATTTCTTCGCGGGAGCGGGACCAGACGCGGGTGGCCCAGGCGGGGTGCTCGGCGAGGCCCACCACGTGGGTGGTGATCGGCGCGCGGCCGGCCGGGAGCTCGTCCAGGACGGACGTTTCAAGGTCGCCGAACACAGTCATGGCGACGGTCCTGGGGATGGGTGTTGCGGTCATGACCAGCAGGTGCGGGGGCTTGCTCGCCTTGGCCCGGAGCACGTCGCGCTGCTCGACGCCGAAGCGGTGCTGCTCGTCCACCACGATCAGGCCAAGGTCGTAGAAGGAGACGTTGTCGCTGAGCAGGGCGTGGGTGCCGATCACGATCCCGGCGGTTCCGGAGGCGGCGTCGAGCATGGCCTGCTTCCGTGCCGCGGTGGGCATGGACCCGGTCAGCAGGGTGACCTGGACGGCGTCGGGGCCGAGGCCGCCCAGGAGCCCGTCGCGGGAGAGCGGGCCCAGGGTGCGGCGGATCGATTCGAAGTGCTGCGCGGCCAGGACTTCGGTGGGCGCCAGCAGGGCCGCCTGTCCCCCGGCGTCCACCACCTGCAGCATGGCGCGCAGGGCCACAATCGTCTTGCCGGAACCCACCTCGCCCTGGAGCAGCCGGTTCATCGGCGACTCCCGGGCAAGCTCGGCGGCCAAGGTCTCGCCGACGGCGGCCTGGCCGGCAGTCAGCGTGAACGGCAGCTGCCGGTCGAAGGCGGCCAGCAGCCCCTCCGCGGCGGGGCGGCGGGCGGTGGCCTCCTCTGCGGCCAGCTGCGCGCGGCGACGGGCGAGGGCCGACTGGAGCACCAGCGCTTCCTGGTAGCGGAAGCGGTCCCGGGCACGCCGCCAGTCCGGCGGGGTCTCGGGGGCGTGGATGAGCCGGTAGGCGTCGGCGACAGGGAGGAACTTCTCCCGCGCCGCGATGTCCGCAGGCAGCGGGTCAGGCAGGGCGTCGAGGTCGGCGGTGGCCAGGAGCGTCTTGACCACTTTGTGGATGGCCAGGCTGGTGAGCTTGGCCGTGGCCGGGTACACCGGGATGGGCATCGCGGCGAGCTTTTCCGGGTCCATGCCGGCGATGTCCGGATCCTCGTCCAGCAGCTGGAAGTCTGGGTTGGTGAGCCCCAGGACGCCCTGGTACCGGGTGATCTTTCCGAAGAACAGGGCCCGTCGGCCCGGCAGCAGCTCGTGCCTGGCACGGTGCCCGTTGAAGAAGCTCACCTTCAGGGTGCCGTCGTCGTCGGTGATCACGACGTCGGTGAGCGAACCGCGGCGGGCGCGCATGGGACGGCTGTTGACGGAGAGGACCCGGGCGACGAGGGTCACCTCCTCGTCCAGCGGGACCTCGCTGATGCGCGTGAGCTCACCGCGGTTGATGTACCGGCGGGGGAAGTAGTTCAGCAGCCCGCCCACCGTGGTGATGCCGAGGTGCTTTTCGATGACCGCCGCGGAACGCTTGCCGATCCGCCGCTCGAGCCCCAGGGCCAGTTCATCGGTGCCGAAAGCCGCGCCGCCGGACGCGGCGCTCTTTACTTCAGCGGTCATGTCCGTCGAGGGCCGGGGCGGCTGATTCGCCGTGCGAGACGGCCAGCTCGCTGACGCTGATGTCCGAGGGGTCGCCGAGGGACCGGATCAGCGCCACAGCGGGTTCGGCATCCGGCACGTGGACGTGGATGCGCCAGCGGTACGCGCCGGCGGCATCGGCTGCCCCGCCCACCTGGCTCATGATGACGGAGTCACCCATTTCATCGAGCTGCTGGCGCATCATGGCGGCGTCCAGCGGCGAGAGGGTGATGGTGCACATGACCTCCACACCCTCGTCCCGGGGCATGGCCTGGTGGATGTGCGGGTCCTGGACGTCGTAGCCGTGGAGGCCGTCCAGGAGCTTGTCCTGGAGTTCCTCCCCCAGGACGGCGGAGCGGAGGCAGTCAAGGACCAGGAGCATCCCGACGCCGCCGGCATCCACCACGTGGGCATTGTGCAGCGCCTCGAGCTGGTCTTCGGTGCGCACCACGGCTGCGACGGCGGCTTCCACGGCGGCGTCCAGGGCCAGGCCCAGCGTGTGGTTGCTGTCGTCGCCGTCGTGCGCGGCGTCCACGGCAGCAGCGGCGCGGGCTGCGGCCTCCATGACGGAAAGCATGGTTCCGGGTACGGGATCGCTCAACGCGGACCAGGCCCGGATCTGGGCGCGGTTCAGCGCGGCGGCCAGCAGCGGGGCGCCCAGCCGGTGGTGGCCGGCCAGGGGTTCGGCGGCGGCGCAGAGGAAGACGGCGAACAGGGTACCGGAGTTGCCGCGGGCCTGTTCCATGGCGGCCTGCCCGGCGCGGGCCAGGACAGCGCCGACATCGTTCATCGCCGGGTCCGGCGGGCCGAACGCGTGGACCGGCGGCTGGCCGGCGGGCTCCGCGCCGACCTGCGGCAGCGCCGCCGTGTCAAGGCTTTGGAGCGCCTGCGCGGCGGCGCGGACGGTCAGGTACAGGTTGGTGCCGGTGTCGCCGTCAGCGACCGGGAAGATATTGATGGCGTTCAGGCGGTCGCTGTGGTTACCAAGGGTGGTCTCCGCCTTGCCCAACCACCGCTTCATCGCTTGCGCGTTGGCGGCAATCCTAGTCTGCAAAGTGATCCCATCCCACGGTGTCAGCGGGCCTGCCCGCGATCTTGACGCCCGTGCTGTCCGTTGGTGCAGGGGCTTCTACCGAGCCTATCGCAGTGAAACCGGCAGGCAGCTGAAGGTCCGGGGGGAATGTGGCCAGGAGGCCGTGGTCCTCCCCTCCGCCCAGGACCCAGGACATGGGGTCCGCACCGAGCAGGTCCGCCGCCGGGACCAGCGGAACTGCCAGCTCCTTCAGCGCCGCCGGATCCAGGTTCAGGACAGCGCGGGAAGCGGACGCCATCCGGGCGCCGTCACGGACCAGTCCGTCGGAAATGTCCATCATGGCCGTGGCGCCGGAATCGCGGGCCCGCGGACCGGCCGCGAGGGGCGGCCTGGGCCGGCACTGGAGGTCCAGCAGCGCGCGCTGCTCCCGGGTCAGGGACTCGACGGGAGTGGCCGATTCCAGCAGGGCGAGGCCGGCCGCGGCATGTCCCACGGTGCCGGCGAGCGCCACGGTGTCCCCGGGCCGGGCGCCGGAGCGCAGCACAGCGGCCCGGCCGTCGAGGGTGCCCAGGATGGCGACGCTGACGGCCAGCTCGCGGCCGCGGCCCAGGTCACCGCCGGCCACGGCGCAGTCGTGGGCGCCGAGTTCCCGGATCCCGGCGCTCAGGCCGTCGGCAAAGTCCTCCACCCAGGCCACCCGGGTTTCGGGCGGCATGGTGAGGCTCACCACCATGGAGGTGGCGCGGGCACCCATGGCATTGATGTCGCTGAGGTTCTGCGCGGCGGCCTTCCAGCCGACGTCGTAGCCGGTGGTCCGGTAGCCGTTGTTCCATTCGAGCCGGAAATCCTGATCCGTCACCTGCGTGTCGATGCTGAGGACCGTCCGGCCGTCCCGTGCCGCCACAATGGCGGCGTCGTCGCCCGGGCCCAGAATCAGGGACGGGTTGTGTTCCTGGCCGTAGTGCAGGCGCGGGAAGATCCGTTCCAGAAGCTGCGATTCCGAGAGGTCCGCGACGGTCAGGGGCGGCGTTATGTTCAAGCGTTCAGGCACAGCCCTACGCTACAGGCACGCGCTGACACCGGCTGGGGCCCCGGGCGTGGGAAACTCATAGGCATGCCCCCGCCACTGCCCGCGCTGACAGCCGTCCCCCGGCGCGTCCGCCGGGCTTTGGCCGCCGTGTTAGGCGCGGTGCTGCTGTGGCTGGTGGTCGCCGTCCAGCTGTTCGTGAACGTGGATCCCTTGAGTGTGCACCGCACGGACGCGGTGGTGATGCTGGGCGGAGCCGCCGCGGAGCGCCTGCCGGTGGCGCTGCGGCTGCAGCGGGAGTTCAACGTGCCGGTCCTGGCGCTGTCCCACACCGACACCCCGGGCAACGCCGCGGCGGATGAGCTCTGCAATACGGCTGCCTTCCCCAGCCCGGACCTGATCTGTTTCCGCCCCGGCGGCATGGACACCCGCAGCGAGGCGGACGTCATCGCTGACCTCGCCGCCGCCAACGGGTGGCGCTCAGTCACCGTGGTCACCTCCAGCTACCACGTCACCCGGGCCGGCCGGCTGATCGGGCAGTGCACGACGGCGGACGTCCAGATGGTTGCCTCGCATTCCGTGCTCAGCCCGGGGCAGTGGTTGCGCCGGTTTGTGATCGAAACGGGTGGCCTGATTGATGCCTCGCTGCGGCCGGAATGCACGGTTCAGGGGTCCGGAATGTAAGAATTGGAGGCGACCCAGGTTGAAGCCGTCAGCCTGGCACCAATGTTTTAAGGCGAGGAGGACCGGCTGTTGGACAACTCTGCCGACCACGCTCCCCGCCTGGTGGCGGCCCCGCGGCACCTGCGCCGCCGCATCCTCCAGGAAGAGATTCCCGACGAACTGCTGGTTCCGGGGGCGGAGCCGTTTCCGATGGCCCAGCGGAGCGCATCGCCGGCCAAACGCGCGGCAGAACTGGACCCCGACGACGAGGAAATCTCCTACCGCCGCAAACGCCTGGCGGCGCTGGTGGCGGTTATCGTCGTGTGCATCAGTGTGCCGGCATTGATCGCCGCGCTCCTCCTGCTCGGCTGAGCCCGCCCGGCCCGGCAGGCCCCTCCACCGCCCGCGTCTCTTTGGGAGATATCCATGCACAGCATCATGCCGGTCTTCGGCACCAGGCCTGAGGCCATCAAAATGGCGCCGGTGATCAATGCCCTTGAAGACTCCCCGCTGTTCCGGTGCATCGTGACGGTGACCGGCCAGCACCGGGCCATGCTGGACCAGGTCAACGAGCTCTTCGGCATCGTGCCCGACCACGACCTCAACATCCTCCAGCAGGGCCAGTCCCTCTCCGGCATCCTCACACGGACCGTCGACGGCCTGGAGGCCCTGTTTGCCCATACGCGGCCCGATGTGGTGCTGGTCCAGGGCGACACAACGACGTCCACCGCCGCCGCCGTCGCGGCCTTCTATCACGGCATCCCGGTGGTCCACGTCGAAGCGGGACTGCGCAGCGGCAATCCCCTCTCTCCGTTCCCGGAAGAAGCCAACCGTAAGATCACCGGCCAGATTGCCAGCCTGCACCTGGCACCGACCAGGGCCAGCAAGGCCAACCTCCTGGCCGAGGGCGTCAATGCCGCGGACATCGTCGTCACCGGAAATACGGTGATCGATGCTTTGCTGGCCATTGTCGGCAAGGAGCTGCCCTTCAGCGACCCGGAACTGGAACGCGTCGCCGCGACCGGCCGCAAGGTGCTCTTGGTCACCACGCACCGGCGGGAAAACCAGGGAGATGCGATGCGCGGGGTGGGCCGGGCGCTGGCCCGGATCGCCGACGCCGAACCGGACCTCGTGATCGTCCTGCCGGCCCATAAGAACCCCGTCGTGCGGGAGGCCGTGCTGCCGGCCCTGGCGGGCAGGCCGAACGTTCTGGTCACCGAACCCCTCGCCTACGGTGAGTTCACGCGCCTGCTGTCCCTGGCCCACCTCGTCCTGACCGATTCCGGCGGCGTCCAGGAGGAGGCGCCCAGCCTCGGCAAGCCGGTCCTCGTCATGCGGGACAACACCGAGCGGCCTGAGGCCGTCGATGCCGGAACGGTGACCCTGATCGGGACGGATGAGGACCGGATCGTCACAGAAGTCGACCGGCTGCTGAACGACCGGGAGCACTACGACTCGATGGCCACTGCGGTTAACCCCTACGGGGACGGATCGGCTGCGGCGCGGACAGTAGCGGCGATTTCGGAGCTTCTGGGCGTCGGCTCACGCCTCGGGGAATTTACCAGCTGATAGTCCGGCACCGCCCCCGTTTCCCGGGAAAGCCGCGCAGGAACGTTAACGCAGGCTGAACGTAAGGTTGCTTTCTTTCTTGGGGTGCCGGGGGGCTACCGGCTATGCTGGGCTGCGGGGGAAGCTCACCTTGGACCGCTGCACGGTTCCCGGACGCCCGCTCGAGTGATGCTACGGCTCGCCGCTCCCCGTCCCAAGCACACTCGTTGAAGAGGAAACCAATGAAAATTCAAGCCGTAATTCTGGCTGCCGGAATGGGCACGCGCCTGGCCCGTCCGCATCCCAAACCCATGACCGAGCTCAGTGATGGCAGGACCATCATGCACCAGCAGGTCCAGAACCTGCAGAGCAAGTTCGGCAAGAAGCTGCGCCTCACCATCGCCGTCGGCTTCAAGCTCGAAATGATCCTCGAGCACGTTCCCAACGCTTCGTTTGTGTACAACGAGAATTTTGACCAGACCAACACGTCCAAGAGCCTCCTGAAGGCGGTGCGGAACTCCTCCAAGGGCGGGGTGCTGTGGATGAACGGCGACGTCGTCTTCGACCCGGACATCCTCGAGATGCTGGTTCCCTACATCCAGCGGGATGAATCGTTCATTACCGTCGACATTTCCTCGGTGTCGGATGAGGAAGTCAAGTACACCACCGACGCGGACGGCAAGATCCTGGATCTCTCCAAGATTGTCCCCGCGGACGTGGCCCACGGCGAGGCTGTCGGCATCAACTACGTCAGCTCGAAGGACAAGAAGAAGCTCCTCAAGCGCCTTATCGAAGTCGAGGACCAGGACTACTTCGAGAAGGCCATCGAATTGACCATCAAGCAGGACGACGTCAAGTGGACGCCGGTCGACATCAGCGACTTCTACGCCGTTGAGGTCGACTTCCCGGATGACCTGGTCCGGGCGAACGCCAGCATCTGAGTGCGGCGCCAAGGCAGGAACCACGTATCGCGGCGGGAGGCCATCAAATGGTCCCTCACCGGCGCGACCGGAGCCACCCTGCTGGGGTTGACCGCGTCCTCCGGACCGGCGGGCAGCACGCCTGCCGCCGGCGCACACCGGACAACTCCGCCTGCTTCAGCGCTGACCACCCTGGACGCCACCGTGGTCCTCGGCGAGCAGTTGGCACCGGGGCTGCCCTACCGGCAACTGGCCTACGGGCCGCCCTTGGACACGCTGGTCCGTGAGGACCTGTGTGTCCGAGGGGACCAAGAGGACACCCGGCGGGCTGCGCTGGCCTCCTTCGGCCACCTGACAGACAGCCACGTCCTCGATGCGGCCAATCCCGGGCGCCTGTCGTTCTTTTGGCAGTTCTTCGACTTCTCCGACGGTTATCCTCCCTCCGGTTTGTTCCGTCCCCAGGACCTGCTGACCGTCCACGTGCTGGACGCGGCGGTGCGCAAGCTTAACGCCGTCGGACGCGGCCCCGTCAGCCGGCGGGCGCTGGATTGCCTCGTTCTGACGGGTGACCTCACCAATGCCTTTGCCCTGAGCGAGTTGTCGGCCGCCGTCGGCGTCTTCCAGGGACTCCCGGTGAGCTCCCACCCGGCCGAGAAATACGAGGGCGTCCAGGATCACGGACCGGCGCCCCTCGAGCTGTCCCGGAACATCTGGCATCCCGAGCCGGAACCGCTGCTGGCGCCCCCGGATGACTGGAAAGCCGTGCACGGTTACCCCACGGTGCCGGGCCTGCTCGCCGCAGCCATCCGGCCCGTGCCCGCGGAGGGTTCAAACTATCCCTGGTTCGTCGGCGTCGGAAACCACGACGAAGCCGGCCGTTCAACGGGAGAGCCGGTGTCGCCGAAGACCGACTTCGTCGATGAACTGCGCATCGGCAGCAGGCTGCCGATGCGGCTGCCTCCGGGCGTTGACGAACTGGACTTCTGGGACACCATCGACGGCTCCAGCGCGAACCAGCGCCGGGCCCTGATGGCGTCCATGCCGTCGCGGACGGTGGAGGCCTCGGAGCTCCGCCGCGAATTCAGCAAGGAAGACTTGCTGGAGGCTGTTGCCGGGACCGGAGCGTCCGGCACCGCGGCAAAGCCCGGCAGCCTGCCGTACTACACCTTCGACATATCGGCGCAGGTCGCCGGCATCATGTTGAACACCGCGAGTCCCGACGGCGGCGCCAAGGCAGTGCTGGATGCGGCACAGGCTGCGTGGCTGGAGGAACAGCTTGAGAAGGTGTCCCGGACGTCGTACGGTCCGGACGGGAAGCCGGCCGCCCGGACGGTGGAGGACCGGCTGGTGGTGCTGTTCAGCCACCACCCGTTGCCCTACTTCGACGAGGACACGCGGTCAGAGGGCAGCGGCGGCGCTCTGTCGGAGGAAAAGCCAGCGGAGGAAGAACCGGCGGAGGAACCTTCGCTGGAGGAGCCTCCGCTGGATAGGGCGGCCGTGCTGCGCCTGATCGCGCGGTTCCCGAACGTGGTCCTCTGGATGAACGGCCACACGCACCGGCACCAGGTCACACCCCATCCCGCCGAATTTGATGAGGGCGGATTCTGGGAAATCACGACGGCGTCGCTCATCGACTATCCGCAGCAGTCGCGGGTGGTCGAGGTCCTGGACAACGGAGACGGAACCCTGTCCATTGCCGCGACCCTGGTGGACCATTCCGCCCCGGAGCAGGTCGCCCGTGAGGGAATCCACACCCCGGCTTCGATGGCCGCGTTGAGCCTGGAACTGGTGATGAACCGTCCTGGCCTGGAACCGGCGGACGTAATGCGGGAGGCTGGGGACCAGAACGTCGAACTGGTCCTGCGGAAACCTTTCTAAACGACGTCCAACGGACAGCTGGACCCGGGGCCGTGCCACTATTGACCAGCCCCACCATTGACCTGCAGCACATGAAGATGACGGACAACCACGGGTTGGACACCGACGAGGGAAGCGAACCAAAGAATGCCAGGAGCCAAGCAGAGCCAAGCAGTAGCTGCGTTGAAAGCTGCCGCCGAGAGAAATCTCCGACGGGTGTGGCGGGCGCTGCCCCCGGAACAGCGGCAGCAGATCCGCAAGGTGGCGCACCCGGCCAGCCTGGCGAAGCTGCAGAGAACTGCTGCGGCGAAACCTGCCGCACCCCTGCAGCGGCCCCAGGTCAGCGTTGTCATCCTGCTGAACGACGCCGCCGGCGATCCGGCGGTGACGTTGCGCAGCCTGCTCAGCCAGGAACCTGCCGCGATGGAAATGATCGTCGTGGACACGTCCGCGGCCGGACAGGGCCGGGGGCCGGTCCGGACGTTCACCAAGCGGGACAGCCGTGTCAAATACCTGGCCCTGGAAGGCGCCACCGATGAAGCGGCCCGGGCCGGAGCCGCCGGGCAGGGCCGGGCGCCGTATGTGATGTTCCTTTCTGCGGGGGACGTCGTTGAAACGGCCAGCCTGGAGGCACTGTTCCGGTCCCTGCGCCAGACGGGCTCGTCCTTCGCCGTCGGGATGACCGGAATCCTCAAGGGCAAAACCAGCACCACGCCGGCGTGGCAGCAGGACCTCCATGCGGTCCCGCGGCCGGCCGTGACTGTTGCGGAGCTGCCGGCAGTCCTGCGGGACGGCGCCCTGGGCAACAAGGTGTTCCGGCGGGACTTCTGGACCGAAGCCACCGCGGGAATCTCGACCGGACTGCAGCACTGGCAGTACGAGGCCGTCCCCACCCTTTACTCCCGTGCGGCCTCCTTCGACATTGTTGACGTCAAGGTCTTCACCACCTCGGCGGACGCTTCCGTCCGGCCCATGGCACGCGAGCTGCTGTGCCAGCTGGACTACCTGGCGGACCGGCTCAGCAGGCTTGAGTCGCTCGCGGCCGGGCTGCGCCCCGTGCTGTACCCGGAGGCCTTCCGGCGGCTCCTCTCCCATGAACTTGGCAACGGGCTCTTCCGCTTCTACGAGGTGGTCCCCCGCACCGATCAGGCCTACTGGGACAAACTGCACACGACGGTCCGGCGCCTCAGCGAAGGCGTGGAGCTGGACTGGGATGACATCAGGATCCACAACCGGCTGATCCTCTCGGCGGTGCTGGCAGACCGGCGGGAGGACGTTGTCCGGATCTGCAACCACCGCAGCGACTACAGCTCCAGCTTCCCCACCCGGACCACCGGATCCACCCTGGAGGCCCAGCCCCAGTATCTTCCCGAGCTCTCACACTACGAGCCGGAGCTCCTGTCCTGCCGCGACATTGACCTGCGGCTGGTCAGCAAGATGACGCACTTTGCCTGGCAGGCGGACGGCCGGCTGGAAATCGGCGGACACGCGTACATCTCATCCGTTGACCCCGCCGCGGGCAGCCTGACGATCGAGGCGTCCCTGGTCAGCTCCGGCGGTGGGGACGCTGTCCCCTTGGCGGTGCAGCGCCACACGGACCCGTCCATTGACTGGGAATCCAGTGACAACTGGACTTCCTACGCCGACGCCGGGTTCCGGACCGTCATCGACCCTGCCGTCATGCTGGACGGCGTCACCGGGGCACCCTCCGAGTGGCATGTGCTGCTGCGCGTCTCCGCCGGCGGACGGACCCTCGAAGCGCCGTTGACGCGCCGCGACGTCAATGGCTCCACGGGCAGCCTGCCGGTCGGCCCCATGCTGGGCACTGCCCGGGCGGCCGTGGAAATGCGCCCGGCCACCACCGGCCTGACCTTCATTCCGGTCACTCCCCTGTACGTCGCCACCGCCCTGGAGCTGGCGGGACGCACCCTCACGCTCACCGTCGAAGCCCATTCGGCTCCGGTGGCCGCGAAGGTCTCGGTCGAATCGCCCAAGTTCGGCATCCGGGCGACGGCCACCTGCCTCGACGTGGTGGGAACCACGGCGCACTACTGCGTCGATGTGCCCGAGCTGGCTGCCGGCGCGGCCCCCACCGCTGAGTATGAGTGGCGCCTCCGCCTGGACAGCGGTTTCAAGACTCCGCAGCCCGTGGCCTGGCCGGACGATTCCACCGCATTGGAATCCCAGTCCGACCACACCCGGAGCCTTCGCCTGGGACTGACGGGCTACGGATTTGTGACTCTCAAGGAGCGCAGGACCCGCGTTATCGCCTCATCGGTCGAGGTGTTGGCGGATCAACGCACCCTGCGGATCGAAGGCACCGCGGACCTCCCGGTCATCCACGCACCCCGCATCGTCCTCTCGAGCGGTAAGGCAGTGATCCCGGCGACGGACGTGGCCCTGACCGTCCGGACCAACGACGGAAGCAACGCGTTCACCGCCGATTTCCTGCTCCCCCAGAACCCGTGGGGTGGCGAAGAAATCATGCCCGAGGCGGGCGCGTACAGCGTCCGCTTTGTCCTTCCGGGAGCGGCCGACCACCAGGGCTACTGGTTCCCGGTGTCGCCCGCGCTCCAGACGCAGATGCCGCGCAGGATCCCTGCCGACCGGGTGGAAGTCGGTGTGAGCCGATCCCCCAAGAACGCCGCCCTGACCATCCACCTGCGGCCTCCCTTCGCTGCGGATGAGGTGGGCCGGTACAACCAGCAGCTGATGCGCACTCCGGTGACGGCCGGCGGGGAGGCCGGGCTGAAGGACGCCATTGTCTTTATGTGCTTCGGCGGACGCCGCGCCACGGACAGCCCGCGGCGCCTGCTGGAGGAATTCCAGCGCCGGGGAAGCCAGTGGCCCATGTACTGGGCCGTTGCTGATTTCTCGGTGCCGGTGCCCGCTGGTACCGAACCAGTCCTCATCGGTTCCCGGCGGTGGTACCAGCTCCTGGTCGAGTCCCGGATCCTGATCAACAACAACAACTTCCCGTTCTACTTCCGCAAGCGCGAGGGCCAGGTCTATATCCAGACCTGGCACGGAACGCCGCTGAAAAAGCTCGGCAACGACGTCGCGCGCACCAACTTCTCGCTGTCGTATTGGAACCTTATGTGGCGGGAGGCGGAGTACTGGGACGCCCTGCTGGCACAGAACGACTACGCCGCCGGCGTGCTGGCCAAATGCTTCGGCTTTGACGGGCGCGTCGTCGCCGACGGGTATCCGCGCAATGACAGCCTCACCCCGGCGCGGATGGAGCAGGACAGGCCCGCCATCCGGAGCCGGCTGGGCATCCCCGAGGGGAAGACCGCCATCCTCTACGCACCCACGTGGCGCGATGACGCCAAGAACGCCTCGCGGCAGTACGAAATGGTCACATACCTTGATTTCGAGAAGGCCCAGCAGCAGCTGGGCGACGACTACGTCCTGCTGCTGCGCGGACACCACAACATCGCGGGCCAGCGGCAGACGGCGGCCAACAAGTTCGTCATTGATGTGACCGAATATCCCGAAGTCAACGACCTTTACACGGCGGCCGACGTCCTGGTCAATGATTACTCGTCCGTGATGTTCGACTTCTGCGTCACCGGCAAGCCGATCATCTTCCTGACGCCGGACATCGCCCAGTACCGCGATGAGACCCGCGGTTTCTACTTCGACCTGGAGGACATGGCGCCCGGGCCCCTCCACAACACCACCGAGGAAGTCGTCCGGTCGATTAAGAACATCGCGTCCGTGTCCCGCCGCTACGCACCCAAGTACGAGGCCTTCGTCGGGATGTTCGCGCCCTATTGCGACGGCAACGCCACCGCGCGGGTCTTTGACGCGCTGTGGCCCGACGGCCCGGGGCAGCCGGTGTCCCCCGGCACGGACCGGTCGCCGTCGTCGTCCCTGGGCTAAAGCGGCCCGGGCCGCAGCGAACGCAACAAACATTCCCGGCCCCGGCCGGGCCACGCCATCTGGCAGCTACACATTGAGGACGCAGTAAACAGCATGAGTTCCCCGCACGAAACGATCGAACACGGCCTCCTTCTTGAGGAGCAGAAAGACTGGACGGCGGCAGTCGGGCTTTATACATCACTGCTGGACAGCGGAAACGGTGACAACGCGGAACTTGCGTACCGGATCGGGCATGCCCACTTCCACCTGAGGCAATGGGCTGCGGCGGAAGACTTTCTCCGGCAGGCGACGGACTGGAACCCGCGGGTGGCTCCGTGGCACTACCGCCTCGGATTCGTCCAGGAACAGCTCGGGCTTTTCAGCGAAGCCGCCGACAGCTACACGGCAGCGCTGGACCTGGAGCCCCACCGGGCCCGCTGGCAGCATAAGCTTCGTGCTGCCCGGGCAGCAGCTGACCTTGCCGACCCGGAGGGTTCCCGCACCCGGCTGCAGCACGGGAATCCCGCGTACCACTCAGACAAGCTTGAGCGGCTGCGGGAGAACAAGGCGCCCCTGTGGCAGCAGCTGGAGGTCCTGGCAGCCGGAAAAGAAGCCCATGAGGCCAATGTGGACTGGACGGTCCAGCTCGCTGCCGCCCAGTACGGCATGAAGCGTTTCAGCGATGCGGCCGAGAGCTACGCGGCGGCCAACACGCGCCGTCCCGGCAACGCCGACTGGTACTTCCAGGCCGGCCATGCCTACGAGCTGAGCGGCGACGCGCGGGAAGCCGAACAGTGCTACGCCCAGGCCATCCTGCACGACAAGAGCCTTAAATCGGATGTCGTGGGAATCGGGGCGTTCTTCCAGAAAAAGGGCGCGTGGCCGGACGCGCTGGCACATTACCAGGAGAAACTTCGCCGGGAGCCGGCCAACGCCCAGGTTGCCTATCGGGTGGGCCTTGCCTTCGACCGCTGCTACCGGTGGGCCGACGCAGCCGAAGCTTACGAGTACGCGGTGGTCCTGTCCCCGGATGTCCCGTACTGGCACTACAAACTGGGGTTGGCCCGCGAGCGCTCCCTCCGCTGGAGCGACGCTGCAGAAGCGTACGGGCATGCCTGGCGCCTGGACAACTCCAAAAGATACTGGGCCTACCGGGCCGGCTATGCGCTGGAAACGGCCGGGCAGGCCCAAAAAGCCTGCGACTACTACTTGGCCTCAACCAACTATCCGCAGCCGGGAGCGACGGCCGACGGGCCGTCCGGCGCGGCCGGCAAGGACCGCGGCTACCTCCAGGACGTGCTCAGCCGGCGGCTGGGCGCTCTGGCATCGGTACAGTCGTCCGAGGTAATGCAGCGCGTCGGTGACCTGGCCGCGCAGCTGGGCGACTGGGACACCGCGGAGGCGGCCTTCGCCGACGTCGTCTCCCGGAGCAACGACTTCGATCCCCGTCAGTTTTACCAGCTGGGCGTAGCGCGCCACCGGGCCGGCGCCTTCACGGCCGCCTGTGATGCCTTCCGCCAGATGCGGCTGTTTAAGGCCTCCGACGGCATCGACGTCGAAAGCTACCTCAAGAACAAGGCCCAGAAGACGAGCCTCGAGTACGTGGAATATTACGAGTCCCTCCCCCTGGAGCCGCACACCATCCTGTGGGAGAGCAACCACGGGGCCTCGATCGGGTGCCACCCCCTCGCACTTTTTGACGAGGTCTGCTCGGACCCCCGGTTCCAGGACTTCAACCATTACTGGGCCATCAATAACCAGGACAACATCCCCGACCGTCTCCGCGGCCGGAAGAATGTCCGGTTCGTCCGGACAAATTCGGACTTGTACAAGAGGGTCCTGTCCTCTGCGGAGCACCTTGTTAACAACGTGTCCTTCCCCCCGTATTTTGTCCGGAAAGACGGGCAGAAATACCTCAACACGTGGCACGGGACGCCGCTGAAGACCCTGGGCCGCGACATGGCCGGCGGCCCCGTCGCCCACGCCAACATCGCCAGGAACTTCCTGCAGTCGACCCACATCATGAGCCCCAACAAACACACCACGCAGGCCCTGATCCAGCGGCACGATATCGAGGGCCTGTTCCAGGGCAAGGTCGCCGTCACCGGCTCTCCGCGGATTGACGGCCTGGTCAACGCGGGCTCAGCCAAACGCCGCGACTTGCGCAGCAGGCTGGGTATCGCTCCCGACGACCACAGGCCCGTAGTCCTGTACGCGCCGACATGGCGCGGTGCCTCGGATGACCGTCATGTGGACGCCGTCCGGCTTCAGGAGGACCTGAACGCCATGCGCGGCGCTGACCACCACGTGTTCTTCCGCGCCCACCGCCTCACAGAGGGCCTGCTGAGCGGATTCGACGCCGGCACGGCGATCGTTCCGGGGGACATTGACACGAATGACCTCCTCGCGGCGGTTGATCTGCTCATCACGGATTACTCGAGCATTTTCTTCGATTTCCTCCCGACCGGCAGGCCCATCGTCTTCTACGCCTTCGATCTGGACGACTACGCAGAGAACCGCGGACTGTATTTCGACATGCAGGAAATGCCGGGAACCGTGGTCCAGGAGCGTTCAGGGCTCACCGCAAGCATCCGGTCCTCGCTCGCGTCCGATCCGGCCTCCGACCCGCGGTACCTGTCGGCGAAGGAGCAGTTCTGCCCGCAGGAGGACGGGCGCTCAGCCGCCCGGGTGGTCCGCTTCTTCTTCGGCGACGATCCGGATGAACTGGCCGACGAGCCGGCCGATGCGAAGTCCACCCTTCTGTTCCACCACGGCCTGCTGCCCAATGGAATCGCGACGTCCTTCCGGAACCTGGTGGCGAGCCTTGACACGTCCCGTTTCCGCGCCGTGTTGGTGGTTGAACCGGCTGTCCTCGCAGCCGACCCGGCGCGCCTCGCGAAGCTCAGGGAACTGCCGGACCATGTCCAGATCATCGGCCGGACAGGGGTCCAGTCCCACACCCCGGAAGAGCGCTGGATTTCGCGCAAGCTGACAGCGACCCTGGACCTGGCCTCTGACGCGCAGTGGAGCATCTACCGTTCTTCCTTCAAACGGGAATTCCGGCGTATCTTCGGCGACAGTGTCTTCGACTCGGTCATTGAATTTGACGGCTATGCGCCGTTCTGGACGAGCCTTATCGCGTTCAGCCCGGAGGGACCCCACCGGTCGATTTACATGCACAACGACATGGCGAACGAAAAGCAGATGAAGTTCCCCGTACTGGAAATCATCTTCCGCCTCTACGCGGACTTCGATGCGCTGATTTCCGTGGCCTCCGGCGTCGCGGACAAGAACCGCCGCCTGCTGGCCGGCCCGTACGAGCTGGACCGGGAAGCTTTCACACACTGCGACAACCAGATCGATCCGGGCAGGGTGCTGTCGGGAGCCACAGAAGCCTTGGACGCGGACATCTCGGAATGGTACGACGCCGGACGCCAAAACTTCGTCACGATTGGCCGGCTGTCGCCGGAGAAGGACCACCGCAAGCTCATTCGCGCGTTTGTGCGCTTCCATAGCTCCAATCCCGGGGCCAGGCTCATGATCATCGGGGACGGCCCGCTGCGGTACGAGCTCGAAAAACTGATCCAAAACCAGAAGGCATCCGGGTATATCTGGCTCGCCGGCCAGCGCCAGAATCCTTATCCGGCTTTGAAGCACGCTGACTGCTTCGTGCTTTCTTCCCTCCACGAAGGCCAGCCCATGGTGCTCTTTGAAGCCATGATCCTGGGGCTTTCGATCATCTGCACGGATATGCCCGGGCCACGGGATGTGCTGCAGGACCGTTACGGACTGATTGTGGAGAATTCCGAGGACGGCGTTCTTGCCGGCCTGGCGGCGGCCGTGGGCGGTACCATCCCAACGGAACGCTTCGGCACATCACAGTACGTGCAAAGCGCCCTCGACCAGTTCCTTGCCCGCAACCTCAGCGGCCGAGCGGTGTCCCCTTGAAACTGGTCAGCCCCTATAGCGCTGGGCCGCGTCCGGTGCACTTCAAGTTCCGGCCGGCGCGGAAGGGCACCCGGCACCTGATCGTCATCTTTACTTCCATCCGGGCCGACATGGACTGGCTGGACTTCGACCACGATGGTCCCCTGCTCGCCCACAACCGGGCCAACCTGTTGTGGATCTACGATAAGTTCGGGGCCGAATACTCCTACTACCTGGCAGAGGGGCGCAGCTTCGACATCGAGGAATCTGTGGCGCAGCTCGTCCAGGAAGTGCTGGTGAGCCTGGAGCTCACCAGCAAGGATTGCACCATGGTGGGCATGTCGAAGGGCGGTTCGGCGGCGCTGCGCCTCGGAATCAGGTGTGACGCCAGGAACATTCTGGCGCTCACGCCCCAGCTTGCCATCGGTTCCTACCTGCTGAACCGGAAGAGAACAGAGATCATCAGGTTCATGAGCGGCAGTGCCGAACGGCAGGACGTGGAGTGGTTGAACTCCCTGGTTCCGGACAGGATCCGAACCGATGCCAACCGGGACCGGAACGTTTACCTGGTGACATCCCCTTACGACCCGCATTGCATCGATTATCTGGATCCGGTGCTGCCCCATTTCCGTGGCTACTCAAATTTCAGCCTGCTGTCGACGGCCTCGGACCTGGCCCGGAACCATCTCCAGACCCTGCACTACAATATTCCGATGGTTGTGTCGTTGCTGGGCATCCTGGCGGAGGGCCTCGCCCCTCGTTTCGGCGAGGACTCCAACGGTTTTGGCTTCGATGGAAGCGGCCACAGGGACCGCCACTTTAAACTCGGGCAGAAGTTCGGCGGGCTGCTTCCCGGACCTTCCCGGACCACCTAAGGAACGCAGCCCTGACATGACCAGCCAGCAGATCCCTGCGCCGGAGCAACCACCCGTTGCGGAAGCCGATGCCCACTCCTGCCTGCCTCCCCAGCACGGCACTCCCCGCCCTGACACCTACCTGGCTGCGGTCAGCCGGGCTTTGGCGCAGGGCCTGCCGGGCCTGCAGGCGTCGAAGTTATGGTTCTTCACGCCCCGCTGCCTGGTCCTCGACATGGAATGGAGCAGCCAGCGGGTCGCGGTCGACATGGTCCTGACCGACGACAAAGACATTCTCGTCAAGCTGCATGCACGGTCTGAGGACGGCTACGCCCTGCTGCAACGGGTGACCGCGCGGACAGGCTGCGTTCAGAAATCCGGGAAATACCCGATCGCCCGGGTGCCGCTCAGTGCCGGCGCGGACGCCACCGGCCAGGCGCTTCTCGGCGTGCTCCATAATCTCCGGGCGCGGAGCCAGGCGCCGTTGGACGCTTCCTAGTCTTCCCCGCCGGGGTGCCCCCGCGCAGTTCCGGGCGGGCGCCCGCCTGGTTAGCCGTCCAGCTGGTCGGCGGAAAAAATCGAAGGCACGCTGTCGGGGATCTCGTGCATTTGGAGATGCTTGCGGACCCAGTTGACCTTCTCCCGGTGGACCGTCGCTGGCGACCCCAGGGCCAGCGAATGCGGCGGCACGGGTCGGGACTTGGTGACGACGCTTCGGGCACCGATGACGCAGCCGCTGCCGATGGTGGAGCCAGGCATCACAAAGACCTCCTGGCCTATCCAGACGTGGTTGCCGACAGTGATGGACTGGGAGTGGTTGATCCGTGCGCCTGTCACTCCGTCATAGATCGGGTGGGAGTCGTCGGCCCGGATGCGGCACTGGTTGGCAATAAGGACATCATCGCCGAAAGTGACGTCCGCACCCTCGGCCGTTGTGATCTGCAAATCAAACCCGCTGTAGAACTTGTCCCCCATGGACACGGCGCAGTCCAGGCCCAGGGTAATGCGGCCCCGGTACCAGGCCCACTCCCCCATGGTCACCGAGGAATTGTCCCGATGAAAGACGATGGCGCCACCAAACTTGGACCCCGGCCCGAACGTGACCCGGCAGTTCGAGCCCTTGAACTCAACCGACGCGCCTGGGGAACAAGCGGGCGTACCCACCACGCTGTTGCCCAGCTCATCCGAATAGTTCTGGATGTCCTGGCCCTTTAATACAACAGTCATGGTCCTCCGCTGGTCGCCCGCCCGCAGCCCGGGCCACCAAATACCCTATCGCACGCCTCCGGCCGGGCTGTCGGGCAGGGACAACAGTCAGGGCAGGCCGACGGTTGCCACGAGCATGTTGTGGTCGGAGGGAATGATTCCAACGAACCTTCCCGCAGCGTCGATGTTGGCCACTGTTTCCCACTGCGAGACGCGCATCTTGGACGTCAGGATGTAGTCGATGTACGAACCGTTGGCAGCCGTGTTGGCCACTGCCGGCGCCACGCTCTGGAACCCGTTCCAGCTGTCCAGGTGCGTGTTGATCCGCTTCTCGGCGGTGGCCGCCATGCTGGGGAAATCCTGCCAGTAGTCATTGCCCAGCGGATCGACCAGCCCGAAGCCCGTGAAGACGTCGTAAGGGGCGTTGGACGGCTTCTGCCACTTGCTCGAGTTCAGGTCGCCGGCCAGGATGACCGGCAGTCCCGCGGTGTTCTCCTGCCTGATGACGTTGACAATGGCCTCCGCCTGCTGCTTCCGGAGTTCGTAGAATCCCTCGGCCTTGCTGGTGGACAGGTGGGTGTCGCCGAAGAAGAACAGTTTCCCCGTGGACTTCTGTTTGGCCACGGCCCAGGCGAAGAACCGGGGGTTCTCGGGGACACTGGCCTGGGGAAGTGCCTTGGATCCTGTTCTGACCAGCTCGACCTTGGCGGGATTGTAGAAGATCCGGGTGCCCTGGGAAGCGCCCTGGTCGGCGTAGACGCAATTGGTGGGGGTGGTGGAGTCCACGCAGTTGTTGCGCTTGGCGTTGCTGAGGGCGTAGTTGCCGCCGGCGCCGTTGAGGCGCTGCAGGAGGTCCTCGAACTGGGAGAGCCCGCCGGTCTGGCCGGGCTCGTTCAGCCAGCCCTGGGAAGCCTCCTGGACGCCGATGATGTCGGGCATCCTTGACGTGATGGTGCTGACGACGGCGCTGCGACGGTCCGCCCACGCAAGGGCGGTGGAAGTGGTGTCGCTTTCGGCGGTGCAGTTGGCGCACATGACGTTGTAGCTTGCCACCGTCAACGGGTTGCTGAGCGCCGGCGGAGCCGGCGGCTCCGCTTTGGTCGCGATGTTCAGCACCGGGGTGTAGGCACTCAGCCCCGTTCCGGCGTCGTCAATCACCCTGACCTGGAAGTAGTAGTTGGAGAGCGGATTCAGTCCCCTGATTTCCGCGGTGTTGGTTCCGTAGTAGCGGCGCCACTCGGCGTCGGACATATCGGGTTTCGTGGCGATCGCCAGCCGGTAGCCCGGCGCATTGGGTACAGCGTTCCACGCCAGGTCAGCTGTGCGGTACGTGGACGTGCCGGTGAAGCCGCTGGGCGTCGGATAGTTGTCCACCGGCGTCGAGAACGTCACAGCAGGTGAATAAGCCGTGAGGTTTTCGCCGTTCGGTCCAATGACCCTGACCCTGGCGAAGTAGGCGGTCTGCGGAACAAGCCCGGACATGGTCCCCGACGTCGTGGTGAACCGTTTGTAGACCGAGTCGCTCATGTCGGCCTTGCTGTAGACCTGCACCCGGTACCCCGGGGCACCTGCCACGGCGTTCCACGAAACGGAGATCGTGGAAGGACCGGTGGCAGCAGCTTTCAGGCCCGTCGGCACGGTGTACGTGGGCGCAGCAGGCGCAGCCGCCGTGGTCGCGGTGATCGCCGCGGAGTAGGCCGTCAGGGACACCAGCCCGTCGGCGCTGATCCCCCGCACCCGGAACTTGTACTGCGTGCTTTTCGCCAGGTTCGGAATCACCACCGCCGACTCCGTGAACCGGTAATACACCGCATCACTCATGTCCGCCTTCGTGTACACCTGCACCCGGTACCGCGGAACATTCGCCGACTTCACCCACGACAAACTCACCGTCGTATCGGTCTGCCCCGTCGACTTCAGGCCCGTCGGCACGGCGTAGGCCGGATCATAGGCGAACGACGCAGGCGCCACCGCGGCGCCGGAGAGGACCAGGAGCGCCGTCACAGCCGCGATTGCGAACTTGCGAAGCGCCCGGGGCAAGCGTTTGGTCTGCATCTGTCACCCTTTGATACTCGAGCAGCGGCCGACGTCGGAAACGGGTTCCGGAGCGGTCCTTCGTCCTGCTGCCGGCGACATCGCAGAAAGAACCGGGCAGGTGCTTTTACGTCAACTGTCGGCAGGCAGCCAAACGATGCTATCGGCCTCGGGCACAGCGGAGGCACAGGGAAGACGCAAATTTAACGCAAGCTACTGTGAGCCCTTTGCCGCCGCGGGGACCGGTGCTGCCCACAGTTTCCGTTCGACGGCTTCGCGCATGGCGGACCCCCAGGCCTTGACCACCATGTCGTCATTAAACGCATGGGCCCGGGCCACCGCGGCCCGACGCATGTCCTTGAGCTCCTGCTCGCCCATGGCGCTGAGCCGGCGGATGCTCTCGGCCAGTGCTGCGATGTCGCCCGCCTTCACCAGGAATCCGTTGACGCCGTCCTGGATGATGTCAGCCGGGCCGTAAGGGACGTCGTAGGAGATCGGGATGCAGCCGGCGCTCATGGCCTCGATCAGCACGAGGCCCTGGCCCTCCAGTTTGCTGGTCAGCAGCGTGAAGGAGGCACGCTCGAACTCCTTCCGGGCATCGATGGAATAGCCCCGCAGTGCGATGTGGTCCCTCATGCCGATTGAATCGATCAACGTCAAGAGTTTCGTCTGGTCCGGCCCTTGCCCATAAATCTCCAGCTTGTAGTCGCCGTCAGAAGATTGCCGGGCCTCCGCTACCGCGCGGATGGCGTGGTCCAGTCTCTTGCGCCCGGTCAGGCTGCCCAGGATGACACCCAGGTCGCGGGTATGCCCGTTTTCCGGATCCGACACCGCAGGCAGAGACCTGCTGTTCGGGATGACGCAGGTGTTGCGGGGGTTGTCGAAAACCAGATCCACGTCTTTCTTCTGGCTTTCGGTCAGGAAGACGACGGCGTCGAAGGTGCCCAGCCGCTCAAACACATAACGCCGTGTCGGGCTCAGCTCACCGTACGGCGGGAGGGCGCCGCTGGCCATGTGCGAATTGTGCACCAGGTGCATGGTGACGACGTTGTCCCGCCGGTACCGGGTCATGAAATTGGCAGTCGACTTGCTGTCCACGATCATGAAGGTCTCGCGGCCGTGAACCACGCGATCGAGCCAGAAAAGATAGAGCGGCCAGATTTGGTTCCAGGAGGCCACGGGACTGCCGTCTGATCCGCACAGGGTGATGAGCCGCCCACCCTCAGCTCCCTTGACGGTGACGTCCCGCCGGTCGGACGCCACAATCGTTCCGTCCGCCCGGAAATAGTCGAGCTGGAGGACCGTCGTCCCGTCGGAGGCGTAACGGACCCTGCGGCGCAGGACCCCGGCGCTCGTTTCGTCCGTCGATTCGTCTTCAGCACCGATAGGCGAAAATTCGCCGACGACGTTCTTGCCCGGTTTCGCGGTTTTCAACTCAGTGTCCGGGAGCTGGGTCAATTCCTCCCAGAGGTTTCGCAACCGCAGCCCTGGGACCAGCTCACCGGCAGCCTCCAGCTCGCACCGGATGTCGCCGTAGTCCAGTGACCAGGCAAAGGTCAGGACGTCGACCGGCATCCCCGATGCCTGGATAAATGCGCGCGAACGGTGCAAGAGGGCATTCGTCATGCCGCCGTACTCCGTGGGGATCCCCCACGTGATGGCACAGTGGTAGCCCTCGGGCAGCGCCGGCCGGCTGCCGGCCGCGTCATCGCGCACGTCCTGCTGGTTCATCATGATCTCCGAAAGTTTAGACTGCATTGGCTGTGGCTGGTGAGGGTACGGGCCGAAGGCTCAGGTTTCCGTGCACCGTCCCATAAACGTCCATCGGCACGGGGGCCGGTGCGGTGAAGGGCAGCCGCGTGGATACGCGGCGGCCCAGCAGGTGGGTTTCGAGGGAGGCGTCGACCGTGGATCCACTGAGCGCCCGCATCACCTCCGGCGCGAAGCGGAAGATACTGGAGAATTCCCCGCCGGACGTTGGTTCGGCAGTGGTCCCCGCCACCCTGAAGAAGGACTCGGTGCCCCGGACTCTGAGCTGGCACAGGAACCGGGGCGCCTCCGCGTCAAGGCTGTCGCTCTCTGCGGTCAGCCGGGCGGTGACGCGCACATCGAGAGCGCCATCGGACCATGTGCCCCAGGCGGTGTCCGTCACGGCCACTTGGAGTTCCGGGGCGGGGATGGCTTTCCTGGCGGCCGCGGCCCGGAAGGCTTCAGACCACAGGGCGACCACCGGGGCGTCGGAGAAGTCCGCTGCCCTGGCGATCGCGGCCGCCCTCAGCTTCGCCTTCTCTTCGGCCGGCAGGGCCAGGAACGCCGCCACGCAGTCCGCCAGCGCCCGCTCGTTTCCATACTCAACGATGTAGCCGTTGACCCCGTGGGTGATGATCGAGGACGGTCCGTAGTGGATGTCGTATGCGATCGGAATGCACCCGGCGGACATGCTCTCGAGGAGCACCAGCCCGAACGATTCGGAGGAACTGGTCAGCAGCGAGAACGAGGCCTCCCCGAACGCCGTGGCCGGCGAATGCGTGTGCCCCTTGAGCTGGACCTGGCCGGAAACACCCAGCTCCTCGATGAGTCCTTGCAGGTTGGGGCCTTCGGCACCTTCTCCGTAGACGTGAAGGCTGGCGGCGGTGCCGAGCCGGCGGTTCACGTCGGTGACGGCGCGGATCGCGTGGTCGATTTGTTTCAGGGGCCGCAGCTGCGCCAGGAGAACGCCGCGGGTGGCGTCGCGGTCCGTCTCGACGGGTGGAACCGAGAGCGAGCGGCTGTTCGGAATCACGTGGATGTTGCCGATATCCCCCACGCGCGATCGAATGTCCCCGGCCTGCTTGTGGGTCAGGATGGCCACACCGTCGAAACCGTCGAAACGGGGAACCACCACCTCGCCCGAGCCCGACAGCGGCGAGGCCGGTCCGTTGACTGCCGTGGCGAGGTGGGAGTCATGGACCATCAGGAAGACGGTGGCCGTCGGCCGCCGGTAGGTCTTCATGAAGGTCGCCGCGTGCTTGTTGTCGACAATAAAGAACGAATCGTCACCGCCGGTCAGGTGATCCAGCCAGGACCGGTACATTTCCCACGATGACGGCCACTGCTGCACCGGCAGGCCCTGGGCATTGCAGAGGGTGAGCGCCCGGCCCCCGTGCCGGCCGGGGGTGTCGGTGTCGTTGCGGTCCGACAGGAAGAGGGTCCCGTCCTCCCGCAGGTAGTCCGTCTGCAGCAGCGTGGTGCCGTCAGCGGCAAACCGCTGTGTCCGCCCGCTGGGGCCGCCCTCCACCGTGGTGACGGGGATCCCTGCCGCGCCGAGCGGACTGAAACCGGGGACCTCGCCGGGGAGGACCGGGGCGTCGCCGCCGAGGGAGGCCAGATCTTCCCAGATGTTGCGTAGGGTGACGCCGTCGGTGAGCTTCCCCTGCTCCGTCAGCGTCCTCCGGATGTCCGGATAGTCGCGGAAGTTATCGAACGTGAGAATCTCGACGGGCGCGCCGCCCTCGGTGGCGAAGGCGCGTGACCGGTGGAGCATGGAGTTCGTCCGGCCCCCGTGCACCACGGGCACGCTCCACGTGACCGCGAAATGCCTGCCGGGCGGCAGCTGAACTGGCTTCTCACTTCGGTTGTGCATTTATCTCCCTTGGGCCGGCCGCCGTCAGCGGCCTGTGCCCTCGTTTTTCGTTGACTCCCTCAAGCGCCTGTGCCGCCGAGGTCCCGTACTTCAGCGCCAGAAGCCCCGCGTGTCGATCACGGTCTTGCCTTCAAGGCTCGACGGGTCGATGTCACGGAACCTGTCATGGTCCACCAGCAGCACCACCACCCGGGCCGCGGCGACGGCATGGTCCGTCTCCGTGAGGCGGACGTTGGCATAGGCAGCCAGCTCCGGGGGCAGCTCATTCTTGTGTGGCGCAGCGACAAGAATATCGGCCGCCGGGTGCATTGCGGCCACCCGCCGGACGATCTCCACCGCAGGTGACTCCCGCACGTCATCAATGTTGGCCTTGAACGCCAGCCCCAGGCAGGCAATGACGGGCCGGCCGTCGTCGCCGACAGCTTTCCGGACCTGTTCCACAATGTGGCCGGGTTTGGCGTCGTTGACTTCGCGGGCGGTTCTGATCAGGGCGGAGTTCTCCGGATCCGCAGCCACAATGAACCACGGGTCCACGGCGATGCAGTGGCCTCCGACGCCGGGACCCGGCTGGAGGATGTTGACCCGGGGGTGGTGGTTGGCCAGGCGGATGAGTTCCCACACGTCAATGTCCAGGTTGTCGCTGATGACCGACAGTTCGTTCGCGAACGCGATGTTGACGTCGCGGTAGGCGTTTTCCACCAGCTTGGACATCTCCGCCGTCGCGGCGTCCGTCAGGTGGATCTCACCCTTGCAGAACACCCCGTAGAGCGCGGCCGCGGCGTCAGCGGCCTCGGTGGTGAGTCCGCCCACCACACGGTCGTTGGTGACCAGCTCGATCATGATCCGCCCCGGCAGCACCCGTTCAGGGCAGTGCGCCACCAGGACGGCGGGCCTGCCGTCCCGGCCGTCAAGGCTGAGGTCGGGACGCAGGCCCAGGATGAGCTCGGCGAGCCGGCGGGTGCTTCCTGGCGGCGAGGTCGACTCCAGGATCACCAGCTCCCCGCCCTCCAGCTGGGGCGCGATGGCCCGGGCGGCGGCTGCGATGTAGGACATGTCCGCCGATTTGTCGGCCTTGAACGGCGTGGGCACGGCCACGATGTAGGCATCGGCCCGGGGGGTTTCGAGCTGGGCCCGGAGCTTCCCCCGGCTGACCGCACCTGCCACGTGGATGCCCAGGTCCGGCTCCACGAACGGCACGTTGCCGTTGTTGATGGCGTCCACTGTCTCCGGGTTGACGTCAACGCCTACGACGTCGAAGCCGTTGGTGGCCAGGATGGCTGCCGTCGGCAGCCCGATGTAGCCAAGACCGACGACGGCGACCGTCCCGATCGCCGCGCCGGTGTCGGCGGCCTTAGATGTCAACATGTTCGTGAAGCTTTCCGTAGAATTTCAGGTCGCCGGAGGCGATCAGCTCGGCGTCCTCGACCTGCCAGGTGTGCCCGTGACCGGTGCGGACCTGGTAGTAGTTGAACCGGTCCGCCGAGTAGATGACTTTACCGGCGGCATGGACGGCCCGGAGAAATCCTGTGTCCTCGCCGACGGCAACCGGCTGGAACGGGTGGTCCAGGAAGACCCCGCGGCCGGCCGTGATGGTTGGTCCCATCACGAAGTCGGTGAACCGGTGCTCCTTCTCGGCAAACCGCAGGATTGAGGCGTTGGACGCCGCCAGGTGCATGTAGTGGGCCTGCTTGCCCACAACGTCCGCGCCCGAGTAGGCCAGGGCATGGAGCTGGTCGCTGAGGTAGTGCGGTCCGTAGTGGTCGTCGTCGTCCATTTTGGTGAGGACCTCGCCGCCGGACGCGGCGACGCACCTGTTCAGGCACTCCCCCAGCGGCACCTCCCGGGACGCGTCCAGCACCACAACGTTCCGGAGCCCGGACATGTCGGACAGTTCCGCGAGCCGTCCCGCGGAGAGCCGGAAACCGTGGGTGAGGAGCACGAGTTCCGGGTCGACGCCCTCCTGGCCGGCCAGGGTCCGGAAGACGTGTTCCAGGTTCTGGGGCCTGATGGTGGGCATCAGCACGGAGACGGTGGGCCGCCGCACGCCGGCATCGAACCCCGGAAGCGCGTGCTTCAGCACGGTGTTCGCCCGGTGGGCGTAAGTGTGGCCCGCCCAAATGATGCGCTGGGCCAGGTGCGCGGTGCGGTCATTGAGCTCCGGGTTGGCCACCAGCGCCCGGGTCAGGTGCTCCGCCTGCTTGCGGGTGGCAGCCACCGGCACCGCCGCGGGAGGGAAGAACTGCTCCATGGCAAGGCTGGGAGCGGTCACCACCGGCGTCCCGGAGGCCGTGATCTCAAAGATGCGCCTGGCGCACATGCTGGGCGAGTCGACGACGGAGTTGACGTTGAGGAAGACTTTGTACGCCTTGTAGGCGGAAAGCGTCTGGGCGTAGGTCAGCGAACCCACCACCCGGGAGTCAAGCGGTGCCGGGAACTGGTATTCGGCGTTCCCGCCCAGTTGGCGCGAAAAAATCTCCAGGCCCGTCCGCATCCTGGCGGACGCGTCCAGGGCGCCGCCGAGGAGGAAGTCCATCTGGGCCCGGCGCTCCGGGTACTTGTGCGCAAAGTACATCCCCGCAAAGGCCACGTCCCTGCCGTGCCGTCCGTGGGCGGGCCGGACGGGGTTATGGATGGCCGGCTGGGCGGCGAAGGGAAGGGCGCTGATCCGGTCATGGCCCAGGTCCGTCCGGTACTGCGCGATCCTGCCGGAGTCGGACGTGAACACCTGGTCGAAGAGCCGGGCGGCGGGAAGGAAATCGTCGTAGTGGGGCGGATCTTCCTTATTCCAGAACACCGTGGGAATGCCCTGCTCCCGGCACCAGGCCACCAGTTGGCGGAACTCCGTGCTGGGCCCGTCCGGGCCGGTAAGCTTCCCGCGCCACAGCCCGTCGTTGCCCGCCCACGCCGATTCGACGAACAGGATGTCAATCGCGCCCGGTGCCAGGTCGCCACGCCAGGTGTGCGGATGGACGGCAACGGTGGACCACTCGTAGCTGAAGGCCAGCGCGGAAAAATCATCCAGGATGACGGCGGCGCGCACCTCCGGCCGGGATGGTGCCTGTTGCGGCTGGGTGGCCGGCAGCAGGGACAGCCGCCGCCTGCGTCCCTTCCCGGTCCAGGCCGCCTCAACGCCCTGGACGTTGCGGGGCGCGGCAAAGCCCCGTTCAACCCGCTGGCGGGACCGCCACGACCTGAACTGCGCCGGCCCGCCCCTGCGTAGATGCCAGAGCCCGGTCCGGATGGTCCGCAGGTCGGCCATCAGCCCCGGCTCCGGCGCGAGGACCGCCCGCGGACCTCGGTGGCCACAAGGTTCGCTTTGGCCTCGTCGAGGATCCTGGCGGCCGAAATATTGTTCCCTTTGGAGAGGTGGCGGGTGAAGTCCTGGTAGGCCTTGATGGCGGTCTCCGGTTCGCCGTCCATGATCAGGTCGCCTTTGTCGAGCCAGATCACCCGGGTGCACATGTCCTTGATGGTGTCCAGGCTGTGGCTGACCAGGAACACGCAGCCTGCCTGTTCGCGGAGTTCATCCATCCGCAGCTTGCTCCGGTCAGCGAACTGGGCATCGCCGGTGTTGAGTGCCTCGTCCACGAGGAGGATCTCCGGGTCGACGCTGGCCGCGATGGCAAAGCGGAGCCGGGACGCCATGCCGGACGAGTAGGACTTCATGGGCAGGTGGATGGACTTCTCCAGGCCGGACAGCTCCACGATGCTGCTGAATTTCCTGTCCACCTCCGCCCGGCTCATCCCCATGGCGAGGCAGCCGAGGATCACGTTCTGGTCGCCGGAGAGGTCCTGGACCAGGGCGGCGTTGACGCCGAGCATGATGGGGGTGCTGGAGGCGTACACGGCGCCCTTGGAAGGCTTGGACTGGCCGCTGATGATCTTCATCAGTGTGCTCTTTCCCGAACCGTTCCGGCCGATGATGCCCACGGACTCGCCGCGTTCGACCACCAGGGACAGTTTGTTCAGGGCGTGCACGGTCACCATGTTGGATTTGTTGACGGCGCGGCGGAAGAAGCGCGGCGCGGTGTCCTGGGCGCCGGCGTCGGAGGCGGCGCTGGAGGCCACCCTGTATCGCATCTCGACGCTGTCCACCACCACGCAGGGGTGGCCTTCGATGTAGAGCTCCTGGTCATCCGCGTCCATAGGATTCCTCCCCCTTCCAGAAGTAGACCAGGCCCACACCCAGTGCCCCGAGGGCCCAGGCCGCAAGGATGGCCCACGACTGCCACGGCGGAACAGTCGCATAGAGGACGCAGTTCCGGACGATGTCGATCACGTTGAACAGGGGGTTGAGCTTGATGATGGCCAGGATTTGGGGATGGGTGACAAACCGGTCATAGGAGAAGAAGATGGCGGAGCCGTACATCCACGCCCGGAGTGCGAAAGGCAGCAGGTGCGTCACGTCGTGGACGCGCGAGATGATGCGGGCCAGGATCAGGCCCACCCCCAGGTTGAAGAGCGCCTGCAGCATGATGGCCGGCACCACCAGAATCCAGAGCCAGGTGATTTCCTCGCCCGGAGGCAACAGGACCACAATCAGCAGCATCGCAAGGATGAGCGGGACCGCCCTGAGCAGCTCCCGCACGTTGGCGCCGATGGGAAGCGCCGCCCGAGGGAAGTTGAAGGCCTGGACCACTGACTTGTTGTTCCGGATCGAGCGCGCGCCGGACGTGATGGCACCAGAGCTGTACTGGAAGACGAAGATGCCCACCACCAGGTACCCCACGAAGTTCTCGATGCCCCGGCTGGTGTTGAGCAATAGCCCGAAGATCAGGAAGTAGGTCAGGCCGTTGAAGACCGGGTTGAGCAGCAGCCAGGCGCTGCCCAGCCGGTCCCGGCGGGTTCCGCTCTGGATGCGGGCCCGGGCGTCGTAAAACATGAACTGCCGGAAGTCCCAGAGCCGGACGAGGTAATCAAGGAACGATGGCCGCGAACCGACGCGGGTCAGCCGCCGCATGTCCACGGAGAGCGGCTGTACAACTACCGGCTCCGGGTCTATGGCACTATCTGCGGACACTACGCGTTCTCCTCATGGTCATGGTGCAGCCCAGCGTAACGCGTGGCCAGGGCCTGGGCATTCGCCGCCCAGGTCCTTCCGGCCAGCACCGCAGCGCGGCCGTTCCTCCCCAGGCGCGCCCTGCGGCCGGGGTCCGGGAGCAGGGCTGAAATCTTCTGTGCAAGCTCACGGGGATCTTCGGCAGCGGCGAGAAGGCCGTTGCCGCCGTCGTCTATTATCTCCCGGAGAGCGGGCAGGTCGCTCCCCACCACCGGCCGGGCACTCGCCAGAGCCTCCACCGGTTTGAGCGGGGTCACCGCCCGGGTGACGTCGAGGTCCTTGCGCGGGATCACAAAGACGTCCAGGGCCTGGTGGTAGAGGTGGGCCGCGCCGCGCGGCACCCGCCCCGTAAAAATGGCCCGGTGGGACAGTCCCGCGGCTGCGACCTGCTCTTCGAGGGCCGGACGGGAAACGCCGTCGCCGACGATCATCAGGCGCAGCTGCGGGAAGTCCGGTGCAAGGACCGCAAACGCGTTCACCAGGTCATCGAGGCCCTCGTAGTCGACCAGGCTGCTGACGGTCCCGATATAGAGTCCGTCTTCCGGCAGGCCCAGTTCGCGGCGTGCGGCAGCCGCTTCCAGTGGTTCGTCGAGGAAGGCCCCGCCCACGGCGTTGGGCGCGATGAGGATTTTCTCCTGCGGTACCCCTGCGGCCGCGATGTTGGCCTTCATGGCCTGGCCCAGCGTCACCACCAGGTCGGCATCGCGCATCACGCCGCGTTCCCGTTCCTGGAAGAGCCGGTATTTCTCGCTGTCCCGCGCCTCGGGGCCGCGCGTGGCTGCCCAGGTATCGGCGAGCTGCCCGCGGACCTCGTACACCCAGGGGATCCCCAGCGCGTCGGCCACGGCCCGGACCACCAGTCCGTTGACGAAATGCGTTGTGGTGTGCAGGACGGCGGGCTTGAAGTCCAGCGCGACCTTCAGCAGTTCCTCGGCCTGCTGCTGCAGGCGCGCGTCCATGGTGGGCGCCAGATGCGGCGGGAGCAGCCGCCGGTAGGTGACCCCGTCCACGGTGTCGCCGGCGCGGGCCAGGAGCTTCCCCACCTGCACCGGGTAGGCCAGGCGCGTGACGGCGAGGACGTCCCAGCCGGCCGCCCGCTGGGCTGCCATGACCGAGTGGGACCGCTGCGCGTAGCCGCTGGCGGTGTGCGGCAGGGAGTTGGTCAGCATGTGCAGGACGCGGCCGGGCACCGGGGTAAACGGTTGGCGGGGCAGCGTGGGCGCCGCACCCTGGTAGAGGGCTGCCTCGCCGGCCAGCCGTGCCCGCTGCCGACGCCCGGCCCGGCCGGCCCCGTCGAGGGCTGCGATGGCTCCGCTGAGGTCGCCGGCGTACCAGAGCCTGCGGGCCTGCGCGGACCCCAGCCTGGGCGCCGTTCCCGCGCCGGCCAGCAGCACGTCCGTGAGGTCCGGCCGGTTAGCGACCAGGGCGATGTCGGCCAGGCGCCGCGCCCGCTCCCCCGAGACGTTCCGGTCCGCGGCGAGCCGCAGGCGGCGGGAGACGTCGTCGCCGTCGCCACGGATGAGGGATGCGAGCAGCGCCGGGACACTCACGGAGCCGTGCGGTGCCATGGCGGACGTGAGGCGTGCAAGGTTCCGGGCCGACGCCGGCGGGACGCGCCGGGATACCTGGAGGAACAGCAGCATCGGGTCGTCCGTGAGGTGCTGCCCGGCGGTCTGTGCGGCGAGGCGGAGGTTTCTCAGGGCCTGGATCATGGGGTGCTTGCGGGCGTCTTGCCCAGGAGCCCGGCGATGAGGTCCACGTAGCGGCCGGCGAGCAGGCCGTACTCGGCGTGGGTTTTGACCCACTGCCGGCTGTCACCGTTGCGGACAAGGCGTCCCCGGTCCGCGGCCAGCTCACGCCACAAGGCCGCCAGGGCCTCGGGGTCGCTGGCCACGATGTCGCCGGCTTCCGCGTCGGCGATGACACGTGCCGCCTCGCCGCGCACCATGGCCGTCACGTGGCGGCCAACGGCCAGGACTTCGTAGGTTTTGGACGGAACCGTGGTTTCGAAGGATTTCCAGTCGTCCCGGAGCGACACAAGGCACGTGTCGGCGGAGGCGTAGCGCTCCATCATGGCCTCGCCGTGAAGCGGCGCGTGGAAGGTCACCGGCGCCTTGAGCTCGCGGGCCAGCTTCTCGAGGGCCCGGCGGCGGGTGCCGTGTCCCACCATGTGCAGGTGCATCGAGTCGCCCACCAGGGCGCTGGCGCGGATGGCCACCTCCAGGCGCTGGCTTTCGCCGTGGTTGCCCAGGTACAGGGCCTCGAAAACGGGCCGCTCCACCGCCGGCGGGTCGAGGACCGGGATGGCGTCCAGGTGCAGTCCGTTGCTGATGGTGGCGACGTTGCGGACCCCGCGGGAACGGAGTGTCTCGGCGAAGCCCTCGGTCACGGTGACCACCAGGTCTGCCCGGTGCTGGACGAAGTCGACCACGTGTTCGACGAGGCTTTTGACGCTGCCTTGGACCAGACGAGCATCGCGGGCAAGGTCGGGCCAGGCGTCGCGCATTTCGACCACCAGGGGCACGCCCCGCAGCTTTGCCAGGGCGTAGCCGGCCAGCAGGGAGGGCAGGGCCGGCGCGGTGACAATGACGACGTCGGGCTTCGGCAGCAGGATCCCGGCCGGAACCGAGACCGCTGCTGAAAAGGACTGGTCCAGCAGGCGCGCTGCACGGGAATTGCCGTGCCGAAGATAAGGCACGCGGAGCACCTTTTCGGTGAATTGTCCTGGCTGCCGGCGGAAGGGCCTGCCGGCCAGCGGCCGGGCCAGCGCGCGGCGGCCGAACGGGTAGTGCGCTACGGGGGCGATCACGTCGACGTCCCAGCCGGTGCGGGAGAACTCTTTAATCATGGCGGTCCAGCGGCGCTGGGGCGGGCTGTGCTCGGGCCAGTAGGAATGCGTCAGGAGGGTGATGCGGACCGGAGCCGTGTCAGTCTGGGGGCGGGCAGCCTTGAGCCACCTCTTGCTAAATCGCTTCAGGATGTTTACTTCCCCGTCCTGGCGGCGACGCCCGGGGCCCGGCCGCCGAGGAACCGGAAGTAGGCAAAGCCTGCGCCCAGAAGAATCAGTACCGTGATGGCCTGGACCCCAACGGGACTGCCCGTGGCCACGGCGACGGCGGCCTGGATTTGTGTCTGCGCCACGGCGGGTGACGCGGCCGCGGCTGCCGGCGCCGGTGACGCCGGGGCGGGAACCGGGGACGGCGCCGCCGGTTCCTCGGCAGGGACCTGCGCGGCGTCGGCGGTTCCGGCGGTGGTCGCGGCGTCGGCGGTTTCGGCGGCGCTTGGCAGTGACGGGCGGGGGGCAGCCGGCGGGACCACAGCCGGCGGGACCGTATCGCGGACGGCCGGGGCGGCGGCTGGTTCCACCGGAGCCGCAGGGGCTGCCGGCGGGGTCTGGCTTTGCGGCGGAGCGGCGGGAAGCTCAGCAGCGGGCGGCGACGGCGCGGGCGTGCCGGTAGACGGTTCGGGCTCGGCCGTGGGCGCCGGGGGTGCCGGAACAATCGGGGCGGTGACCACGTCCACCGGAGGCTCGGGCAGGAGCCCGTCCTCGGCGTGGGCGGCAGGGGCGGTGGCCGCCACGGAGAGCGCCACAAAAACTGTGGCCAGTCCGGCCCTGGCGGGCTTCGAATTTCGGATTCGCGACGTCACCGACAGTACCTCCCCCAAATACGAGAATGAATGGAATGTGTGCGGATGCGGCCGGCACTAACGTCGTCGTCGGCAGAGCCTCAGCATTGCACGATCCTCCCCAGTCTACTCGACAGCCCGTCACCGCCGGTTCACCGCGGCGCCACCGCTGGTTCACCGCAGCGTCGTCCGGGCGTCCTCGGACCTGCATGCGGCGGCACGAGCTGGTGGTCTGCGCCGCCGCGGCGTACGCCGGGCCGGGATAGGCTTAAAGCATGCAGCCCTTCCGTTTCCCGGCCTCCGCACGCCCGTTCCGCCTTTTCGCCGCGGCGGCCGCCGCAGGGATCGTCCTGAGCGCATGCTCCCCGGTGGTCGACGTCGAGCCCGCCAAGGACGCCGCGAACGCCGCCTGCGCCCCCATGATGGTGGCGCTGCCGGATGAGATCGGGGAGGCCAAGCTGCGCAAGACCAACAGCCAGGCAACCGCGGCATGGGGCGACCCGTCGCTCGTGATCCTGCGCTGCGGCGTGAACGTTCCGGGCCCGACGACGGACCGCTGCGTCTCCGTGAACGGGGTCGACTGGGTCATCAAGGAAGGCAACCCGGTGTGGACACTGACCACGTTCGGGCGCGAACCGGCCACCGAGATCCTGATGGACCCGGACAAGATCAGCTCCGCCACCGTCCTCGCGGAGCTTGCCGCCGCGGCCGCGAAGGTGCCGGCGGCGCGGAACTGCGTGGGCCAGGCGGACCTGCAGAACCTGCCGACCGGAAAGTAGGCGTTAGCGCAGGCCGGTCTTGCGGTGCAGGGCGAGATAGATCAGTTCGTCGATCAGCTCCGCGTAGCCCAGGCCGGACGCCTTCCACATCTGCGGGTACATGCTCTTCGGGGTGAACCCGGGCATCGTGTTGATCTCGTTGATGATCAGTTCGCCCTCGGGGGTGTAGAAGAAATCAACTCGGCTGAGCCCCTCGGCGCCCACTGCGTCAAACGCGACGGCGGCCAGTTCGCGGACCCGGGCTATGGCTTCGTCCGGGAGGTCGGCCGGGCAGCTGAGCGCCGCGGCGTCGTCCACGTACTTGGCGTTGAAGTCGTAGAAGTCGTGCCCGCCGCCGGCCACGGAGATCTCCCCCGGCATGGACGTCCTGGGAGTGTCCGTACCCCGGCCCTCCAGCACGGCGCACTCGATCTCCCGGCCCACAATGCCGGCCTCGATGACCAGCTTCGGGTCGTGTTCGCGGGCGGCCTCAATCGCGGCGTCCAGGCCTTCGAGGGAATCCACCTTGGAGATGCCCATGGACGATCCCGCCCGGGCGGGCTTGACGAAGACCGGGAAACCCAGCTGGTCCACACGCTTGCGGACAGTCTCCGGATCGTTGCGCCACTGCCGGTCTGTGACCGCGATGTACGGCCCCACCCGGAGTCCGGCGGATTCAAAGACCACCTTCATGAAGTGCTTGTCCATGCCGACCGCGGACGCCAGCACGCCGGCCCCCACGTAGCGGGTGTCGGAGAGCTCCAGGAACCCCTGGATGGTGCCGTCCTCGCCGAACGGGCCGTGCAGCAGCGGGAACACCACGTCCACGGCGCCCAGTTCCTGCGGCACCTCGTTCGGGGAAGCGACAATCAGCTGGTGTTCGCCGCCGATTTCGGTCAGCGCCACGGTCCGGGCCGACGATGCGACCTCAGGCAGGGACGACGCCGACAGCGACCAGTTCCGGGTGTCGGCGGAGGCAAGGACCCACTGGCCGGTCTTGGCGATCCCGATCGGGATCACCTCGTACTTCGTCTGGTCAATGGCGCCGAGCACGCCGGCCGCCGTCACGCAGCTGACCGCGTGTTCGCTGGAACGGCCACCGAACAGCACCGCCACGCGGGGCCGGGCGGCCTGGCCTTCAGTGGTCAAAGTTTCTTCGGTCACGCTCAGTAATCGCCTTCGGGTTTCAGGTCCCGGGACAGCAGGAGCGGCCCCAGTTCGTCAACGGACAGTTTTCCGGCCAGGACGGCAACCACCGCGGCGGTGATGGGCATTTCGACGCCCAGCTTGCCGGCCAGCTCATGAACGGCCTGGGCGGACTTGATGCCCTCGGCGGTCTGCGTCATTTCCGCGGTGACCTCGTCCAGGCTCAGGCCCTTGCCCAGCAGCCGGCCGGCCGTGTGGTTCCGGGAGAGCGGCGAGGAACAGGTTGCCACGAGGTCCCCCAGGCCGGCGAGTCCGGCCATGGTCTGGGCCTGGCCGCCGAGGGCCAGGGTGAGGCGTGACGTTTCCGCCAGCCCGCGGGTGATAACCGACGCTTTGGTGTTGTCGCCCATCTGCTTGCCCTCGCAGATGCCGACGGCCAGCGCAATGATGTTCTTGACGATCCCGCCGATTTCGACGCCGACCACATCGCCCGTGGTGTACGGGCGGAAGTACGGGGCGGTGCAACTGCGTGCGATCCAGCCGGCCGCCACGGGGTCCGAGCAGGCCACCACCGAGGCGGTGGGCTCTTCCCGGGCGATTTCCATCGCCAGGTTGGGCCCGGAGACCACGGCGATCCGGGCGGCGGGGATCCCCAGCTCTTCGGAGATGACTTCGCTCATCCGGGAATCGGAGTGCAGTTCCAGTCCCTTCATCAGGGACACCACCAGCGCGCCCGGCGCCAGGAGGTTTTTCCACTCGCGCAGCTGGGGCCGCAGGGTCTGCGCCGGGACGGCGAGCACCACCAGTTCGGCGTCCGCCAGGACCTCGGCGACGTCGGCGGAGGCGGTGATGCTCGGCGGAAGCGCGATGTCCTTGAGGTATTGCTCGTTCCGGTGCTTTAGGTTAATCTGCTCGACCACCTCGCCGCGCCGGCCCCAGACCCGGATGTCGCGTTCGACGCCGGACGCCGTTGCGGCGTCAGCGAGGATCTTCGCAAACGTGGTCCCCCAGGAGCCCGCTCCGAGTACAGCTACCTTGGTGGCCGACGGTCCCCGCATTTGATCGAATGTCATTGGGTGCTGTCCCCGGTCTTCTCGTTCGGCCCGGCGGGACGGCTGCCAGCGCCGCCCTCCGTGAAGCGCCCGTGGGTGGACTGGTTGTGGGCCGCGGGGTCCCAGCGGACCAGCGGCGGCTGGCCGCTGCGCAGGGTGGCCAGCAGCTCGGTGATGGCCTCCATGATCACATTGGTGGCTTCCGTCAGCGTGGCCTTGTCCAGCGGGCGGCCGGCGAAGGCACTGAGGTCCACCGGATCGCCCACCACCAGGCGTGAGGTCTTGCGGGGGAAGATGTGGAGCCGCTTGGCGTAGCGGGGAAGGACCTCGTGGGCACCCCAGTGCGCCATCGGGACCACGGGGATGCCACTTTCCAGCGCCATGCGGGCGGCGCCGGTATGGCCTTTCATCGGCCACAGGTCGGGATCCCGGGTCAGCGTGCCCTCGGGGTAGATGATGATCGCTCCGCCCCCGTCCACCACTTCCTTGGCGATCTTCAGCGAGCGGTTGGCGCCCGCCGTCGAGCGCTCCACCGGGATCTGCTTGGTGGCGCGCAGCACGAACCCCAGTACGGGCACCTTGAAGAGCCCGGCCTTGGCCAGGAAGCGCGGCATCCGCTGCTGGTTGTAGAGCATGTGTGCCACCACCAGCGGATCGATTTCGGTGCAGTGGTTGGGCGCCGCAATGAAGCCCCCGGCCGGAAGCTTCTCCAGGCCGATCCACTCCCTCCGCATCAGCAGGTTCATGACCGGCCGGACAATGCCGGCAACAACAACAAAGGTGACGTGGCTCTTGGCCGTTTCCTTCACGTCGGCGCCCGCTATTCGGCCGAGGTGATGTCGAAATCGGCGCCCAGGCCGGCGAGCTTCTCGGTGAAACGCTCGTAGCCGCGGTTGATGATGTCGATTCCAGTGACCCGGGAGGTGCCGTTGGCGGCCAGTGCCGCGATCAGGTGGCTGAACCCGCCGCGGAGGTCCGGCACGTCGATGTCGGTGCCGGTCAGCTGGGCGGGCCCGGAAATGACGGCCGAGTGCAGGAAATTGCGCTGGCCGAACCGGCACGGGACGCTGCCGAGGCACTCGCGGTGGACCTGGATGTTGGCGCCCATCCGGATCAGCGCCTCGGTGAAACCAAAGCGGTTCTCGTAGACCGTCTCATGGACGATCGAGACGCCTTCGGCCTGCGTGAGCGCCACAATGAGGGGCTGCTGCCAGTCGGTCATGAACCCGGGGTGCACGTCCGTCTCGAGGACCAGGGGCGTGAGCTTGCCGCCCTTGTGGTAGAACCGGATCCCGTCGTCGCCGATGTCCATCCCGCCGCCCACCTTGCGGTAGGTGTTGAGGAAGGTCATCATGTCGCGCTGGGTGGCGCCTTCGACGAAGATGTCGCCGCGCGTGACCAGGGCGGCGGAGGCCCAGGATGCCGACTCGTTGCGGTCCGAGAGCGCACGGTGGTTGTAGCCGCCAAGATCCGGGACACCCTCGATGCGGATGGTGCGGTCCGTCTGGACGCTGATGATCGCGCCCATCTTCTGCAGCACGGCGATCAGGTCGACGATTTCCGGCTCGGTGGCCGCACCGGAGAGTTCGGTGATGCCCTCGGCCCGGGTAGCGCTGAGCAGCACCTGCTCCGTGGCGCCCACGGACGGGTAGGGCAACGAAATCTTGGCGCCCTTGAGGCCGCCCGGAGCGGAGATGTGGATGCCGCCGGGCCGCTTCTCCACCACGGCGCCGAACTGCCGCAGCACGTTCAGGTGGTAATCGATGGGGCGGTCGCCGATTTTGCATCCGCCGAGGTCCGGGATGAACGCCTCGCCGATCGCGTGGATCAGGGGCCCGCACAGCAGGATCGGGATCCGGGAATCGCCGGCGTGCGCGTCGATGGCCGTGTGGGAGGCGGTCTTGGCGTTGGTGGGGTCGAGGGTCAGGTCCCCGGTGTGGGGGTCCTTCTCGACCGTGACGCCGTGGAGCTGGAGCAGGCTGGTGACAACCTCGACGTCCTTGATCTCAGGGACGTTGCGCAGCACGGACGGCTCGTTGCCCAGCAGGGCGGCCACCATGGCTTTGGGGACAAGATTCTTGGCCCCCCGCACGGTGACGCGGCCAGTCAGCGGGACGCCTCCGCGGATTGTCAGAACACTACTCATATACCGGTTTCCTCACGACTACTCGCCCCCAAATCCTTACAAAGGCACCTGCTAAGCATAGGAGCTTGCGTTACCGATCTGAAATACGGGCGCATTCCGGCGCGGCTACGGCCGCTCTTTCCCCGCGCGTGCGGCCCCAAACGGGGGCCCCGCCCGGGGTACCTGCTTTTCGGACGCCGCCTGCCAGTAGCCGGCGGCAAAAGACGGGTGCTCCGGGGGGCGAATCGGGTATGCGTCCTCGTGGTGTGAGGTGTCCCACGGCCACCATCCTCGACAGTAAGGGCCCGCCACAGCCCCGGCGGCAACGGGCAGGGCGGTTGCCGCCAGAAGCAACTGCACGCTGACCAGTGAGGTGAGGCACATGCCGTTTCCCCGGCTCCGCCGATTGTCCCGGGCCCTTCTCGCAACCGGAGCCGCGGTTGCGCTTGCCGGGAGTATGGCCACCGCACCCGACGCCGCGGCTGCTCCCGGCTGCCCCGCGGGGTCGACGATGAACATTGTTGCCCACCAGGATGATGACCTGATCTTCCAGAGCCCCATGCTGCTTTCGGCCGTCCGGGACGGCCTGTGTGTGCGCACCGTCTACCTCACGGCCGGGGATGCAAATGACTCCGAGGACTACTGGAGTGCGAGGGAGGACGGGGTGAAGGCCGCTTACGCGCATCTCGCCGGGGTTCCGGACGCGTGGTCTGTCTCGGACGCCGGGGTTGCCGGGCACCCGATTCCGGTTGCCACCCTGGACGGGGCGGCCCGGCTATCGCTGGCGTTTATGCGGCTGCCGGACGGCCACCGCGACGGGCGGGGCGGATCCAATTACGGGTACCAGAGCGTCCAGAAGCTCTACAGCGGCGCGATCGGCACCATCACGGCCGTTGACCGCTCGTCGTCGTACACTCTCGCAGGGCTGCAGGGCACCCTGCTGGCCCTGATGAACAGCTACCAGCCGGACCGGATTTCCACGTTGGACTTCGCCGGCACGTACGGCGACGGGGACCACAGCGACCACCACTCCGTCGCCTACCTCGCCCACGCCGCGCAGCAGCAGTACAGCACGGCCCATACCATCACCGGATACCAGGGCTACGGCACTTCCCAGCGCCCGTCCAATGTGTTCGATCCCGACCTGTCGGACAAGACCGAAGCGTTCCTGGTCTATGCCCAGCACGATTCCAAGACGTGCACCACCGCCCTCGACTGCTCCAACAATTCGATCGGCAAGTGGCTCTCCCGGTCCTACACCGTGTCCGGGCCTGCGGCGGTTCCGGCGGCCGGGCCCGATCCCGCGAACGTCGCGGCCACCGCGGCGGTGACGGCGAGTTCGGAGAACACCACCTCGGGGCAGGCCGCGGCCAAAGCCGTCGACGGCGTGATCGCCGGGCACCCCGTGGATGCGACCAAGGAATGGGCCACCGTCGGCGGGAAAGCCGGAAGCTACCTGAACCTCGCCTTCCCCGCCGCCGTCACCCTCAACCGCGTGGTCCTCTATGACCGGCCCAACAGCAACGACCAGATCACCGCCGCCACCATGGCCTTCTCCGACGGCACCACCGTCCCGGTCCCGGCGCTGAACAACGCCGGCCAGGCCACCACCGTCACCTTCCCCGACCGCGCCACCACCAGCCTCCGACTCACCATCACCACCGTCAGCGGCACCACCCGCAACATCGGCCTCGCTGAGCTCCAGGCCTACGGAAACTGAAACCCCGCCGTCGAACCCCCGCCTTAAACAGCAACGCGGGGTCACTTCCGGCCGGTCCCAAAGGGATTTATCGGCCGGGAGTGACCCCGCGTTGCAGTAAAAGTGCAGCGGAGCGGCGCAGTCAGGAGAGCTTGGCCGGCAGCGTCTTTGGCTTGAAAGCGGGCCGGGTGGCCTCGTAGGCGGTGATGTCGTCCTCGTGCTGGAGGGTCAGGCCGATGTCGTCCAGGCCCTCGAGCAGGCGCCAGCGGGTGTAGTCGTCGATCTCAAACGGGGCCACGATGGTGCCGCACTGGACCGTCTTGGAGACGAGGTCCACGGTGACCGCGGTGCCCGGGGCGTTCTCCAGCTCCTTCCAGATGAGCTCGATGTCGTCCTGGGCCACCTCGGCGGCGAGCAGGCCCTGCTTGCCGGAGTTGCCCCGGAAGATGTCGGCGAAGCGGGAGGACAGCACGGTCTTGAAGCCGTAGTCCTTGAGCGCCCAGACGGCATGCTCGCGGGAGGATCCGGTGCCGAAGTCGGGCCCGGCCACCAGGACGGAGCCGGCGTTGAACGGCTCCTGGTTGAGGATGAATGACGGGTCCTTGCGCCAGGCCGCGAAGAGCGCGTCCTCGAAGCCGGTGCGGGTGATGCGCTTGAGATAGACAGCGGGGATGATCTGGTCCGTGTCGACGTTGCTCTGGCGCAGCGGGACGCCGATGCCGGTGTGGGTGGTGAACTTTTCCATGGCGGGCTCCTAGGCTGCGTCGATGCGGACGGCGGGTTGCGGGGCGGGGTCCAGGTCCGACGGCGAACTCAGGGTGCCGCGGATTGCCGTGGCGGCAGCCACCACCGGGGAGACCAGGTGGGTGCGGCCACCCTTGCCCTGGCGGCCCTCGAAGTTGCGGTTCGAGGTCGAAGCGCACCGCTCCCCCGGTTCCAGCTGGTCCGGGTTCATGCCCAGGCACATGGAGCAGCCGGCAAAGCGCCACTCGGCGCCGAAGTCCTTGAACACCTTGTCCAGGCCCTCTGCCTCCGCCTCGAGCCGGACGCGGGCGGAGCCCGGCACCACCAGCATCCGGATGTTGGGATCCTTGGTGCGGCCCCGGATGATGTCCGCGGCGGCGCGGAGGTCCTCCATCCGGGAGTTGGTGCAGGAGCCCAGGAAGACGGTGTCCACCCGGATCTCCTTCATCGGGGTTCCGGCTGCCAGGCCCATGTACTGCAGGGCCCGCTCGGCGGCCGCCTTCGCGTTCTCGTCGGCGAAGTCCTCGGGCGACGGCACCGTGGCGGACAGTGACACGCCCTGGCCCGGGTTGGTCCCCCAGGTCACGAACGGCTCCAGGGTGTCGGCGTCGAGGTCCACCTCGACGTCGAACGTCGCGTCGTCCTCGGAGCGGAGGGTGTTCCAGTACTCGACGGCGGCGTCCCACTCGGCGCCCTGCGGAGCGTGCGGCCGGCCGAACATGTAGTCGTAGGTGGTCTGGTCCGGAGCGACCATGCCGGCGCGGGCGCCGGCCTCGATGGACATGTTGCAGATGGTCATCCGGGCTTCCATGGACAGCGCCCGGATCGCGGAGCCGCGGTATTCCAGCACGTAGCCCTGGCCTCCGCCGGTGCCGATCTTGGCGATGACGGCGAGGATGATGTCCTTGGCGGACACACCCGGCTTCAGGGTCCCTTCGACGTTGATGGCCATGGTCTTGAAGGGCTTCAGGGACAGCGTCTGGGTGGCCATGACGTGCTCCACCTCGGACGTGCCGATGCCCATCGCCAGGGCGCCGAACGCCCCGTGCGTGGAGGTGTGGGAGTCGCCGCAGACCACTGTCATGCCGGGCTGGGTGAGGCCCAGCTGCGGGCCGACGACGTGCACGATCCCCTGTTCGGCGTCGCCCAGGGAGTGCAGCCGCACCCCGAACTCCTGGCAGTTGTTCCGCAGGGTCTGGATCTGCGTGCGGCTGGTGAGATCGGCAATTGGCTTGTCGATGTCCAGCGTGGGAGTGTTGTGGTCCTCGGTGGCAATGGTGAGGTCGGGCCGGCGCAGCCGGCGCCCGGCCAGGCGGAGGCCCTCGAAGGCCTGCGGCGACGTCACTTCGTGGACAAGGTGCAGGTCGATGAAGAGGAGGTCGGGCTGGGCGTTGGCTCCTTCGCCGTCACCTTTGCGCACCACGTGCGCGTCCCAGACTTTCTCGGCCAGTGTCTTTGCCACGGCCTTCTCCCTTCACTGCGGTTTGGTCCTTGCGGGCTTGCTCCCACCACTGAACCAGCCTGCCTGCGTAACGCGCCAGCGCGCTGACTTGCATCTCAGATAATGAGACGGCAATATCATTCCATGGACAATTCTAGTGGAGTCGGTGTCATCGATAAAGCGGCCCATGTGCTTGACGCACTTGAGGCCGGCCCAACCACCCTGGCGCAGCTTGTCGCAGCCACGGGACTGGCGCGGCCCACCGTGCACCGGCTGGCACTGGCGCTGGTCCACCACCGGCTGGTCAGCCGGGACATCCAGGGCCGCTTTGTGCTGGGCAGCCGCCTCGTTGAGCTCGCGTCAGCGGCCGGCGAGGACCGCCTGATTGCCTCCGCCGGTCCTGTCCTCATGCAGCTGCGCGACGCCACGGGCGAGAGCGCCCAGATTTTCCGCCGGCAGGGCGACTGGCGGGTCTGCGTGGCGTCCGCCGAACGGCCCATCGGGCTGCGGGACACCATCCCGGTCGGCACGCAGCTGTCCATGAAGGCCGGCTCCGCGGCCCAGGTGCTGCTCGCCTGGGAGGACCACGACCGCCTCCTCGAGGGCCTGCAGGCCGCCCGCTTTACCCCCACTGTTCTGGCCGGCGTCCGACGCCGGGGCTGGGGCCAGAGCCTCGGCGAACGTGAGCCCGGGGTCGCCTCCGTGTCTGCCCCGGTGCGCGGGCCCTCCGGCCGGGTGATTGCCGCGGTGTCCATCTCGGGCCCGATCGAGCGCCTGACCCGCCAGCCCGGCCGGCTGCACGCCGAAGTGGTCTGCAACGCGGCGCGGGTGCTGACCGAGGCGCTCCGCAAAACCGGCGACTGAGCTTAGGCTGGCCGCATGAGCAGTTATGCGGTATTCCTGCGCGGCGTAAACGTCGGCGGCATCACCATCAAGATGGCCGAACTGAAGGAGGCCCTGAAGGGCTGCCCGTTCTCGGGCGTGAAGACCCTTCTGGCCAGCGGCAACGTAGTGCTGTCCAGCCAGCTGTCCCCCGCCGACGTGAAGGAAGAATTCGAGGCCTGCCTCCGGGAGCGCTTTGGCTATGACGCTTGGGTGGTTGTCTTGGCTGCGGACCGGGTGGGCGAACTGGTGGCCGCTTGCCCCTACCCGGCGGACGACGAGTCCACGCACACGTACCTCACGCTCGGCTCGGATGCCGGTGTGCTGGCGGAGTTGTATGAGGCCGGCACCGCACTGGACGGGGTCGAGCTGACCAGCCTGGGTCCGGAGGTGCTGGCGTGGCTGGCGCCCGCCGGCGGCACGCTGCAGAGCCCGTTCAGCAAACTGTCCGCCAAGCCGAAGTACAAGGCCTCCACCACCACCCGCAACCTGCGCACCATGATCAAGGTCCGGGACGCCGCGGCGCTCCTCTAGCCGGTCTGCGGCGAGGCGGTCACCGTGCCGCCGCCTGCACAGCCTTGTTGAAGGACCCCAGCCGGCTCACCTCCAGCTCCACCGGCTCCACCACCAGCTTCTCGCCGACGGCGGCGACGGCCGACTGGAGCCGCTTCCTGGCCGCGGCGCCCCGTGCCCGCGCGGCGGCTCCCGCGATGAACTTCGCCAGGATGGCCAGGACTATGCCCAGGAGCGCTCCGCCGGCGATCATGACCGTGGGCACCGGCCAGCCCTCCACCCGGGCCACCTCCGGCACCGGGAGCTGGAAGTAGCCCAGCACAGCAAGCGCGCCCAGCCAGGCAAAACCGCCGAGTGCGGTCAGCAGCGCCAGCCACTGCACGATGTTGAAAGGCGTCCACCACCAGGCCTTGCTTCCGGCCTTCAGCTCGGTCGAGGCGATGGCCTGGTCCAGCGCGTCGGGCAGTTGCTCCCGGCCTTCGCGGGCGGCGCCCCGGATGACGGCGCGCCACGGCCCGGGTGCGCCGTCGGAGGCCGCATCGGCAAAGTCCCGGACGGCGGCGTCCGTGCGGGCCCGCTCCGGGGCTCCGGCCGGTGGCAGCGAGGTGCGGTTCAGCTCCGGCCGGGATCCCTCGCGGCGCAGGTTGAGCCGTCGCAGCGGATCAGGCCGGAACCGGACCAGCCAGCGGGTGACGGGCCAGCCGGTGCGGCGGGTCGATTCCAGCTGGTACGACCGGACCACGGCGTCCACCACCACCGGGACGTTGGCCGCGACCGCCAGTTCCTCTGCCAGCCGCGCCCGGGACGCCGCCCTGACTCCGGCCGCCTCCCCCGCGCCGGAGGCCTCGGCCAGCTGTGCCGAGGCCCGGGTGACATCGGCCCCCAGGCGCTGGGACTGCGCCTGGCGCTGCGTCGCCACCTGGCGGATGGCGGCCCGGACCCTGTCCACGCCGGTTCCGGTCACGGCGGAGGCACCCAGAACCTGCACTTTGCCCAGTCCGTCGCGCGCCAGGATGGCCTTGAGTGATTCCAGCACCGGCGGAACGTCCCGCTCCGGGAGCCGGTCGATCTGGTTCAGCACCACCAGGGTGACGGCGCCGTGGGATGCCAGCGGGGTGAGGAAATCGTTGTGCACCGCGGCGTCGGCATATTTTTGCGGATCGAGCACCCAGACGAGGACGTCCACCAGCCCCACCATCCGCTCCACGATCTCGCGGTTGGCGGCGCGGGTGGAGTCGAAGTCGGGAAGGTCCAGGAGGATCAGGCCGGTGGCCTCGTCCGCGAAGCCGGGCACCGGCCGGGCGTGGTGCCGGTTGCGGACATCCAGCCAGTCCAACAGCTGGTCGCTGCCCTCGGCGCCCCAGATGCCGGCCAGCGGTTCCGAGGTGGTGGGCCGCCGGGCGGCCGCCGTCGCGATTTCCTCGCCGCTGACGGCGTTGAACAGGGACGACTTTCCGCTGCCGGTGGCCCCGAAGAACCCGACGACGGTGTGGTCCGCCGAGAGGGAGCGCCGGGTGCTGGCCCGGTCCAGCACCTGCAGCACTCCGTCCAGGACATCCTCCGGGAGCGCACCGGCGGCCAGTTCGCGGGCCTCGTTCAGGGCCTCCAGCCGGCGGTCCAGCCGGGAGGCCTGCGCAGCGGCACCATGGCGGCTCATGCGGAGGCCGCCAGCCGGCGCAGGGCAGCAGCATGACCGGACAGAACCTCCGGGGCCACACCGCCGGGGAGCTCAAGCCGGGACAGGAAACGCTCTTGTTCATCCTGCAGCAGGCTCTCGCAGCGGGCGTGGAGGTCCTCGCGGGCCTTCTGGGCTAGCCGGCGCACGGCGTCCTCGCCGAACACCGCTTCCAGCAGCCGCTGCCCGGCGATGGCGGTGCCGCCGGCGACACCGACTTCCAGCCCGGTGAGTCCGGCCGTCATGGAGAACACCACGATCATCAGGGCGGCGCCGAGTCCGTTGATGCCAAAGGACAGCCAGCGGGCCTGGGTGCGTTTGCCCTGGCCCTCGGTCCGGATCAGTTCCATGAGGCTCCCCTGCCAGGCGCGGATCTCGGCGGCCGCCTTGTCGGCGAAGCCGTCGGAGGTTCCGGACAGGTCGTCGCCGCCCAGCAGTTGGCGGCCGGCCGGATCGGAGCGCCAGCGCGCGTCCGCATCTTCGGCCGCGTTGGCCGCCTCGTCGATGATCACGGCCTGCAGGCCGGTTTCGATCGCCGTCTCCACCCGCACAGCCGGCGCTGGCTCGCCGCGGAAGAAGGCACCCAGCCGGTCGCGGAAGCGTCCGATGTTCTGTTCCATGGCCCGGAAGAACTCGCCCGTGCCCACGAAGTCCTGCCAGCGGGCCAGGACCTCGCCCCGCAGGAGGGCACCGTCCCGGGTGGCCGCCAGAATCCTGGCGACGGCGTCCCGGTAGGCGTCGCGCGCGTCCCCGGCGAGGACGCCGGCGGCACGTTCCTGCTCTCCGGCAGCCACCGCGACAGCCTCCACCCGGCTGCCAAGGGCCTTGACGGTCCCGTTGAGCGTCCGCCGGGCAACGTCCGCGCGGCCTGCGGCGTCCGCGGCAAGCTCCTGCAGCCACGTCCGCAGCGGCTCCACGGCGGCGGGAGGGAGCATGCCCATCGCGTCCAGGGGCGCCTCGGGGACCACAAAGAGCCGGGCCCCGCCCAGGCCCTCCCGGCTGAGCATGGACTGCAGGTCGGCGCTGACCTCGGCCTCGGCGGCCGGCGGGACACGGTCCAGGACCACGGCCACCATGATGTCGCGGGAGGCCGCGTCCAGCAGCAGGCGCCAGGGGACGGCGTCGGCGTAGCGGTTGGCGGTGGTGACGAACACCCACAGATCGGCGGCGGCCAGCAGCTGGCCGGCCAGCTTGCGGTTGTCCGCGGAGATCGAGTCGACGTCGGGGGCGTCCAGCAGCCCGATGCCCTGCGGCACGGCCGTCTCGGCCACCAGAACCAGCGACGTGATGGCGGCGGCGTCCGGGGCGGGGCCGGCCTCGCTGGCCGGCACCGGCTCCGCGTTCACCGTGCCGCGGATCCGGGCCAGGCTCGGCAGGACCCGCTGGTCCTCGAACCAGCGGCCGTCGCCGGGGTGGTGCAGCAGGATGGGCTGGCGCGTGGTGGGACGGATGGCGCCGGCGCGGGTGACCGCGTGGCCCACGAGCCCGTTCACAAGGGTCGACTTGCCGGCGCCGGTGGAGCCGCCGACGACGGCCAGCAGCGGCGCGTCCAGGCTGCGGTACCGGGGCAGGATGTAGTCATCGAGCTGGGCGAGGGCGCTGCGGATGTCCTGCCGGGCCTCATCCGAACCCGGCAGCGCCAGCGGCAGCGCCGTTGCCGCGAGGTCGCGGTGGACGGCTTCCAGCAGGTCTACGGCGTGCGGGTCTACGGCGTCCGGGTCTACGGCGTTCGGGTCTACGGCGTTCGGGTCTACGGCGTTGCCGTGGGTTTCTTCGAAGCTCACCGCTTCATCATGCCAGTTCGGCGGTGCCCGGGTTGCGAGGCTCAGTTCCGCGCCACCGGCAGGCCGGGCCTTGGCCCCATGCTCCGGGCAAATGAAAAACGGCCCCGGGCTGTTGCCCGGGACCGTCTTATCTGTGACCCCAGCGGGATTCGAACCCGCGTTACCGCCGTGAGAGGGCAGCGTACTAGGCCGCTATACGATGGGGCCGTGTACTTTCCGGAACAGCATTCCTGCCGTTCAGGCTAAGTGAGTATTTCACACACCTAGCCAGTGTTTCAAATCGGCGGACCGATTCAAAACCCCTGATCAGCCGCGGATTTCCGCGGGTTTTTCAGAGCTGGGATACCAGGACTCGAACCTAGAATGACGGTACCAGAAACCGTAGTGTTGCCAATTACACCATATCCCAATGGAACTTTCGGGCCGCTTCCGAAGGTCTAAACCCTCGCTCCCGGCGCCTCAGCACGAGTAATTACTTTACCCGAGAGTTTTCCCGAGCACAAATCGGCCCGTCCGACGCCTGCCGGACCGCCCCCGGGCACTTCGCACGGCCTGGCGGGAGCCAAAAATCCTTGCCAATCCGGGGCGGACAAGTTTGGCCTCGTTAATTTACCAGCGAGTAACCACCCCTCTCCCACGTCGTTGCGGGCAGCTGCGCGGGCATTTTTCGGTGTTAGCTGCACCACACGCTGGCGCAGCACAGGCGGACGACGGCGCCGGGATGCTCTCTGCCGGGGGTCGACAGGTGCACTCATCACAGCCGACGCCCGGGAGCTTGATGGGGGTGCGTTCCTTGGCGCTCGTGTCAGGCGCCTCGGAACCCTCGACACGCGCCGCGGCGGAAGCTTAGGCCAGCAGCTCCAGCAGGGAACCGATCTCGCGGCCGGCAAAGCCCGGGGCCGGTTCCCCGCCGCGGTTCAGCCAAACGCCCAGGAGCCCGGCCGCCGTCGAGCCGTCCGCGTCGAGGAGGCGGTTGTCGCCCACGTAGAGGGTTTCGCCGGCGCCCGTGCCGAGGCGGCGGACGCCCTCCAGGTAGATGGCCGGATCCGGCTTCGCCGCACCCACGGTGTCCGTGCCCACCAGCACGCTGATGCGCGAAAGTCCCGCGGCGTCCAGCTTGACCCGCTGGTAGTCGTGGACGTTGTTACTCACCGCGCCATAGGAGATCCCGGCGGCGTCCAGCGCATCCAGCACCGGGGCGACGTCGTCGAAGGCGCGGATGTAGCCGTGCTGCCGGCTGGCGTAGGAACTGACCCAGTGCTCGGCTTGCTCGCCCTCCTCCAGCTCCACCCCGAAGTGGCCCAGGGCGGCCCGACCGCGGAGCAGGCGCTGTTCGTTGAACGTCAGCTCCCCGGCCAGGTAGCGGTCATAGAAATGGGTGGTCTCATGGGTGAAGATCCGGCCGAACCTCTCCCACCCGGCCTGGTCCAGGCCGGGCAGGAGGTGTTCGCTGACATCGCGGAGGGCCGACGTCATGGAGAACTCAAGGTCCACCAGGGTGTCGTCGATGTCGAACAGCACCCCTTTGACAGCGCTGCCACCCAGGCCGGCGGCGAGGGCACTGGTCTCCAAGCCGGCCTGTGGACCGGTGGCGGCTTCGGGTGCGCTCATCATCAGCCGCGGAAGGCGCGCAGCCGGGCCAGGGACGAGTCCTTGCCCAGGATCACCATGGATTCGAAGAGCGGCGGGGAGATCCGGCGGCCGGACAGGGCCGTGCGGACCGGCCCGAAGGCCAGCCGCGGCTTGACGCCAAGGCCTTCCACGAGGGCTTCCTTGAGGGCGGCCTGGATGCTTTCGGCGGTCCAGTCGGCCAGGGGTTCGAGCGCGGCCAGGGCGGCGTCGAGTACTTCGGTGAGGTTCGCCGGGAGGCCCTTGCGGGCGTCATCGGCGACGTCGATCGCGTCGTCGGCCTTGAACAGGAAGGCGAGCATCTCGGGCGCCTCGCCCAGCAGCGAGATGCGCTCCTGGATCAGCGGGGCCGCCTCGGCCAGGATCTCCTCCTCGCGTGCGGTCAGACTCTCGCCCACCAGCCCGGCGGACTGCAGGTACGGGACCAGGCGGCCGCGGAAGTCCCCGGCGTCGAGCATCCGGATGTGCGTGCCGTTGATGGCCTCGGCCTTCTTGATGTCGAAGCGTGCCGGGTTGGCGAGCACGTCGTTGACGTCGAAGTGCTCGATCAGCTGGTCCACCGTGAAGATGTCCTCATCGGCGGAGAGGCTCCAGCCCAGCAGCGACAGGTAGTTGAGGAGGCCCTCCGGAATGAAGCCGCGGTCGCGGAGCAGGAAGAGGTTGGACTGCGGATCGCGCTTCGACAGCTTCTTGTTGCCTTCGCCCATGACGTAGGGCAGGTGGCCGAAGACCGGAAGGTAGCTGGCCACGCCGATGTCCATCAGCGCGCGGATCAGCACCACCTGGCGGGGCGTGGAGGACAGCAGGTCCTCACCGCGGAGCACGTGGGTGATGCCCATCAGGGCATCGTCCACCGGGTTGACCAGGGTGTACAGCGGGGAGCCGTCGGCGCGGACAATCACGTAGTCCGGGATGCTGCCGGCCTTGAAGGTGATGTCGCCGCGGACCATGTCGGTGAAGGTGACGTCCTCGTCGGGCATCCGCACGCGGAGCACGGGCTGGCGGCCCTCGGCTTTGAACGCGGCGAGCTGTTCCGCGGTGAGCTCGCGGTCGAAGTTGTCGTAGCCCAGCTTCGGATCGCGTCCGGCCGCGCGGTGGCGGGCCTCGACTTCCTCCGGGGAGGAGTAGCACTCGTACGCGTAGCCGGCCTCAAGGAGCTTGGCCACCACGTCCTTGTAGAGGTCCAGGCGCTGGGACTGGCGGTACGGCTCGTGCGGTCCGCCGACCTCCACGCCTTCCTCCCAGGTGATGCCGAGCCACCTCAGGGCCTCGAGCAGTTGCTGGTAGCTCTCCTCCGAGTCGCGCGCCGCGTCCGTGTCCTCGATGCGGAACACGAAGGTGCCCTTGGTGTGGCGGGCGTGGGCCCAGTTGAACAGGGCCGTACGGATCAGGCCGACGTGCGGGGTGCCGGTGGGCGACGGGCAGAACCGGACACGGACCGGGGTGTCGGCGGTGACTTCGCTGGTCACACTGGAGGCGGAGCTGGAGAAGGCGTCGGGCGCGGAGGGAGTAGTCATAGTGACTCCAACTTTACCGCCTGCGGCCGGGCGTCCTACCGCCGGGGTCCGCGGGCGGGCCGGGGGCGGGAGAGCGCCTTTCCGAGGTAGTATCCGGCCAGCACCAGCCCGGCCGCGAGGAATGCCAGCGCCAGCCAGAGCGGGCCGTCCAGCGCGTGGACGGCGCGCGCCGCGACCGAGAACGTGCCTACCGACCCCAGCGCGAAGAGCAGGAAGGAACGGCGCTGCCGGTCGCCTTTCGCGGCACCGGCCACCCTGCGGAGAAGCATCAGCATGGCTCTGCCCGGCCTAGCGGCGGACGATGGGGTTGGAGAGCCGGCCGATGCCCTCGATGTCGACTTCGAACCGGTCGCCGGCTTCAACGAGTCCGACGCCGGCCGGGGTGCCGGTCATAATGACGTCCCCGGGCAGCAGGGTGAAGGCCTGCGAGACGATGGAGACCAGCTCGCGGACGCCGCGGATCATCTGGCTGGTGCTGCCGTCCTGGCGGAGCTCGCCGTTGAGCCGGCCCTGGATCTGCAGGTCCTCGGTGTCGAGCTCGGTCTCGATCCACGGCCCCAGCGGTGCGGAGGTGTCGAACCCCTTGGCGCGGGCCCACTGCAGGTCGGTTTTCTGGACGTCCCGGGCGGTGAGGTCGTTGCCGCAGGTGTAGCCGAAGATGACGTCGTCGACGCGCTCCTCGGGGACGTCCTTGCAGATCCGGCCGATCACGACGCAGAGTTCGGCTTCGAAGGACACTTCGTCGGAGAACTCCGGCAGGATGACCGGATCGTTCGGGCCCACCACGGAGGTGTTGGGCTTCAGGAAGAGCAGCGGCTGCGCCGGGACCTCGTTGCCGAGTTCCTTGGCGTGTTCCACGAAGTTGCGGCCGACGCCGATGACTTTGCTGCGCGGGATGATCGGGGCGAGGAGGCGCACGTCCTCAAGTTTGTGCCGCACGTTGGTGCGTTCCACGCCGTTGAAGAAGGGGTCGCCGTTGATGACAGTGACTTCCTCACTGCCGGGCTCACCTTCCACAATGCCGTAGAGGGGATCAGAATCGACTACAAACCGGGCGATACGCATGGCTCCAAGCGTACCGTCTCCGGCGTGCGCCCCGGTCTTGCGTCAGGACGCGCCGCCGTCCCGGCGCAGGTACTGCAACTGGGCGGCGACGGAGAGTTCGGCCGCGGGACGGACGGCGGGGTCGACGGCGGCGTACACGGCGTCCGCCACGGCGGCCACCCCGGCGCCGGCGCCAAGGTCCTCGAGTGCGGAGCGGATCTGGGCGAGCCGGTCCTCGCGGTGGTCCCGGTAGGCGCGGACGATCGCATCCAGTGCCGGCAGCATGGGCCCGTGCGCCGGCAGGACGGTCGCGGCACCGAGGCTTTCCAGCCGGTCCAGCGACGCCAGGTAGTCCCCCAGGGTGCCGTCGGGGTAGTCCAGGACCGTGGTTCCCACGCCGAGGATGGTGTCGCCGGTGAGGACAGAACCCCGGGCACCGTCGCCGGGCAGGTGGAAACAGACCGAATCCGAGGTGTGGCCGGGGGTCGCCAGGACCCGGATTTCCGCCCCGGCGGCGTGGATGACCTCGCCGTCGGACAGCGGGCTTCCGCCGTGGCAGTGGGCCGGATCCATGGCGCGGACCGGCGCCCCGGTCAGTTCGGCGAACCGCACTGCGGCGGCGGTGTGGTCCGCGTGCCGGTGCGTGACGAGGATGAGCTCGACGGCGCCGGCCTTGGCCAGTTCCTGCAGGTGCGGCTCGTCCAGCGGGCCGGGATCGACCACCACCGTGCCGGCCGCGCCCGGGCCTGAGATCACGTAGGAGTTGGTCCCGTGCAGGCTCATCGGCCCGGGATTGGGGGCCAGCCTGAATCGGGTCAGCTCTGTGCTGCGCACCATGGCGCGGGGGTCATCCGGGATCACACGTCCATCTTCCCACCGAACTGGCGCTTCCTACGAGCCGCCTCACGCGAGCAGCAGCACCGCGATCACAGCGGGCAGCAGCGCTTCGGCGATGGCACTGGCCCACAGCCGCCGCTCCGACAGCACCAGGATGATGCCCAGCAGTACATGGCCCAGGCTGGCGAACAGCAGCAGCGCCTGGCCGGCCGCCGGCTCCGGGCCTGTCAGCAGCACCGCGCCGATAATCGCCCCGACGCCCCAGATCATGTTGTAGAACCCAAGGTTGAAGACCCACATCCGCACGGTCTCCGTGTCTTCGGGCTTGATGAGGAACAGCCGGTGGAAGCGCTGGTTCCGGAAGAAGAAGGACTCCAGGATCCCGACGAGGATCAGCAGGATCCCGAAAGTGATGCCCAGAACCTGAATGAGTCCAGTCATGGGCCATATTGTGCCCCTGGGGTCTGCGCGCTGCCAGAGGCTTCCTGCCCCGCCGGGCGGTTGTCGGCCGACGCAGGGGCGGTTAACGCCCGACGGCGGCCGGCACCGGAAGGTACGGACCGCCGTCGGGCGTTAAGTGGGAGCGGGACTTTGCCGTTCAGGCGAGCCGGGTCAGCCAGCCGTGGGTGTCCTCGACGGTGCCGGTCTGGATGCCCAGAAGCTGTTCGCGGATGGCCATGGTGGTCTCCCCTGCCGTCGCGTCCTCGGAGCCGATGAACTCGGTCTCGTCCTTGAGCACGCCGATCGGGGTGATCACCGCGGCCGTGCCGCAGGCGAAGACCTCGGCGATCTCGCCGGAAGCCACGCCGTCGCGCCATTCATCCAGGGTGATCTTGCGTTCGGTGACCTCGCGGCCCATGTCCCTGGCGACCTGGATGACGGACATCCGGGTGATGCCTTCCAGGATGGTGCCGCTGAGGGCAGGGGTGACCAGGGAGCCGTCCTTCATCACGAAGAACACGTTCATGCCGCCGAGCTCTTCCACGGCGTTGTCGTTGAACTGGTCCAGGAAGAGCACCTGCTTGCAGCCGTGGGCCTCGGCTTCCTGCTGTGCGATCAGCGACGCGGCGTAGTTGCCGCCGCACTTCGCGTCGCCGGTGCCGCCGCGGCCTGCACGGGCGTAGTGGCGGGAGATCCAGATGGAGACGGGCTTGAGCTCGCCGCCGAAGTAGTTGCCGGCCGGGGACGCGATGACGCGGAAGGACACTTCGCGGGCGGCCCGGACGCCGAGGAACGCTTCCGTGGCGATCATAAAGGGACGCAGGTACAGGGCTTCGCCGTCGCCGGCGGGAACCCATTCCTTGTCCACGGAGACGAGTTCGCGGATGGCGCCGAGGAAGTACTCTTCCGGCAGTTCGGGGAGCGCCAGACGGCGGGCCGACTTGTTCAGGCGGGCGGCGTTGGCTTCGGGTCGGAACGTCCAGACGGAGCCGTCCGCATGCCGGTAGGCCTTGAGGCCCTCGAAAATCTCCTGCCCGTAGTGGAGCACCGCGGCGGAGGGGTCCAGGGAGATGGGGCCGTATGCCTCAATGCGGGCATCGTGCCAGCCGCCCTTGCCCTCGGCGTCGACGCTGTAGTCGACAATGGCGGTGTGGTCGGTGAAATGGTTGCCGAAACCCGGGTTCGCCAGGATGGCAGCACGTTCTTCAGCGGACTTCGGGGTTGCCGAAGGATGCTGGGTGAATTCGACGCCATGGGCAGTCTGAGTCATGGTTCCTCCACGGTCGGCTGCCTGGTGTGAACCTGGTTCGTCGTCGGACCACGGCAGCATGTTGGTGATTCGAAACAAGCTTACGCCCGCTGCGGCACGGCGCCGGCGGCCCCGTGCCGCAGCGGGCCTGGGAGCAGGCCTACAGGGCGGCGGCGATCGCATCGCCGATCGCGCTGGTGCTGCGCGCGGTGCCGTCGCGGCTTTCGACGTCGGCCTCCACAGCGGCCTCGATCCTGCGGGCGGCGGCGGCGTAGCCCAGGTGGTCCAGCAGGAGCGCGGCGGAGAGGATGGCCGCCGTCGGGTCCGCCTTCTGCTGGCCGGCGATGTCCGGCGCCGAGCCGTGGACGGGTTCGAACATGGACGGCGCGGTGCGTTCCATGTTGATGTTCCCGGACGCTGCGAGGCCGATGCCGCCGGTCACCGCGGCGGCCAGGTCGGTGATGATGTCGCCGAAGAGGTTGTCCGTGACGATCACATCGAAACGGGCCGGATCCGTGACCATAAAGATCGTCGCGGCGTCGATGTGCAGGTAATCGTGCGTGACCTCGGGGAACTCCTGGGCCACGGCCTCCACGGTGCGCTTCCAGAGGTGGCCGGCGAAGACCAGGACGTTGTGCTTGTGCACCAGCGTGAGCTTCTTGCGCGGGCGGTCGTTGGCGCGGCGGAAGGCGTCCCGGACCACGCGCTCCACGCCGTGGGCGGTGTTGAGCGAGACTTCGGTGGCTACCTCGTGCGGGGTGCCGGCACGCAGGGTCCCGCCGTTGCCGACGTACGGGCCCTCGGTGCCTTCGCGGACCACAATGAAATCGACGTCGCCGGGGTTGGCGAGCGGGCTGGCGGTCCCCGGGTAGAGGCGGGAGGGACGCAGGTTGACGAAGTGGTCCAGGCTGAAGCGCAGTTTGAGCAGCAGTTCCCGCTCGATGATGCCGGACGGGATCCGCGTGTCGCCCGGGGCGGCGCCGACCGCGCCGAAGAGGATGGCGTCACGGGTGCGGAGATCGGCGAGGGTGTGCTCCGGCAGCGTCTCCCCCGTCTCGAGCCAGTGCTGCGCACCGAGCTTGTAGGAGGTCTGCTGCAGCACAATGCCCTCCGCCGCGGCAGCCTTTTCGAGGACCTTCACGGCCTCCGCCGTCACCTCGGGGCCAATGCCGTCGCCGGGAATAACGGCCAGATCAATTGTGGATGCGCTCATGTTTTCAGGGTAGCCAAGTGATCCACATGCTGGTCAAGTCGTCTCAGCATCCGAAACGCCCGGCCCCCGGCGCTCCCGCAGGTCCTGCAGGAAAAGACAAAACGCTCCCGCACCTCTCATTCAGAAGTGCGGGAGCGTCGGTCGAACCGCTGCAGGATCTGCGGGAGCGTCTCGTTACGCCTCGGCGGGCTCCTCGTACTTGGGGAACACCGGGGCGGGGGCGGGCAGCTCCGTGCCGGCGGCGATTGGCGTGCCCAGGGCGGTGAACTCCCGGGCCTCGCCCTCCGGCTGGCCCAGCGTGTGCAGGATGGCGCCCGCGGCCGCCGGCATCACCGGCTGGGCGAGGATGGCCACGATCCGCAGCACCTCGAGGGTGACGTACAAAACCGTGTTCATGCGCTCGACGTCGGTCTTCCGCAGCACCCACGGCGCCTGCTCGGCGAAGTAGGCGTTGGTGTCCCCCAGAACGTTCCAGATGGCCTCGAGGGCGCGGCTGAACTCCTGCTTTTCGAACGCGGCGCGGGCGATGTCCAGCAGCCCGTTCGCCTGGCCCAGCAGTGCGGCGTCCTCAGCGGTGAAGCCTCCGGGGACGGGCACGGCGCCGCCGCAGTTCTTCGCCACCATGGACAGCGACCGCTGGGCCAGGTTGCCGAAGTTGTTGGCCAGGTCCGAGTTCATCCGGCCCACGATCGCGTCGTGGCTGTAGGAGCCGTCCGCGCCGAACGGCACTTCGCGGAGCAGGAAGAAGCGCACCTGGTCCAGGCCGTACTGGGCCACCCATTCCGCCGGGGCCACCACGTTGCCGAGCGACTTGGACATCTTGACGCCCTGGTTGTGCAGGAAGCCGTGGATCATGACCCGCTTGGGCAGCTCCAGCCCGGCGGACATCAGGAACGCGGGCCAATAGACGGCGTGGAACCTGGAGATGTCCTTGCCGATCACGTGCACGTCGGCCGGCCAGTACTTCCGGAACAGCTCCGACTCGGTATCCGGGAAGCCGACGCCGGTCAGGTAGTTCGTCAGCGCGTCCACCCAGACGTACATAACGTGGTCCGGGTTGCCGGGGACCGGGACGCCCCAGTCGAAGGAGGTGCGGCTGATGGACAGGTCCTCGAGGCCGCCCTTGACGAAGCTGATCACCTCGTTGAAGCGGCTGTGCGGGGCGCCGAAGGACGGGTGGTCGGCGTAGAGCGCCAGCAGCCGGTCCTGGTAGGCCGAGAGCTTGAAGAAGTAGCTCTCCTCCTCGGTCCAGGTCACTTCGGTGCCGGTTTCGGAGGCGTAGCGGAGGCCGTCGGCCTGCACCTCGGTCTCGTCCTCCACGAAGTAGCGTTCGTCGCGGACCGAGTACCAGCCGGCGTACTTGGAGAGGTAGATGTCCCCGTTGGCTTCCATCCGCTGCCAGAGGGCCTGGGCCGCCTTGTAGTGGTCCGGGTCCGTGGTGCGGATGAAGCGGCTCAGGGAGATGCCCAGGTCGTCGCTCATCTGCCGGAATGCGGAGGAGTTGCGGTCCGCGAGCTCCTTGACGGGGATGCCTTCCTTTTCCGCCGTCTGCTGCATCTTAAGGCCGTGCTCGTCCGTGCCGGTCATAAAGAACACGTCGTAGCCGTCCAGGCGCTTGAAGCGTGCCATCGCATCGGTGGCGATGACCTCGTAGGCGTGGCCGATGTGCGGCACGCCGTTGGGGTAACTGATGGCCGTGGTGATGTAGAACGGGGTTTTTTCGGAAGTGGTCACAGCTTTAACCTAGATCAGTTCGGTGAGGGTATCGCTCTGGCGGACAAGTTCGTGGTCATGTGAAGCCACCAGCACGGCGATTCCGTCCGACGTGGTGTCCTTGAGGATGCTGATGATGCGGTTGGCCGCGGACCGGTCCAGGCTCGCGGTGGGTTCGTCGACCACCAGCACGCGGGTGCCAAGGATCAGGGCACGGGCGATCGCCACGCGCTGGCGTTCGCCGCCGGAGAGCTGGGCCGGGCGGTGGCGCATGCGCCGGCCCAGGCCCACCAGGTCCAGGAGGTCCTTGGCCATGTCGCGGCGTTTCTCCACCTCGCCGTCGGGCACGGCGGGCAGCAGCACGTTCTCCAGCGCGCTCATCCCGTCGATCAGCGCACCGCCCTGGTCCACGTAGCCGATCAGGGCGCGGCGGCGGTCGGCGATTTCGTCGTCGCCCATGGTCTCGAGGGAGTCGCCTTCCCAGAACACCCGGCCCGACGTCGGCAGGGTCAGGCCCGCGCCGACGGTGAGGATGCTGGTCTTGCCGGAGCCGCTGCGGCCGGCGACGCAGTGCATCTCGCCGGCGTGCAGCGTCATGTTGAAGTCGTCCACGACGTTGACGGCTTCGGCCCCGCCCTTGCCTCCGCCGTAGTGGATGGTGATGTTGCTGAGTTCCAGCGGCGTGGCGTGGTCGGCGGCCTTCACGATCGTGTTCGCGCGCGTCTGGTGGCCACCGCGGCGGGTGCTCGCCGTCATCCGCTCGTGAGCCTCACGGTCAAGGTTCAGGTCGTTGTTCATCGGACCACTTTCGTTGCAATTGGAATCCAGCAAAGTACGGCCACGAGCCCGGCGACAGCGGCCCAGAGCGCGGCATAGGGGGCGAGGAGGAGGCCGACGCCCAGGGCGCCCAGGACACCCAGGGGCAGCGCGACCGTCCCCACCATGGCATTTTCGAAGAAGCGGACCTGGCCCAGCATGTCCGGGTTCCAACCCATGGCCTGCAGGGTGCCGAGGTACTGGCGTTTGGCCTGCAGCTCGAAGCGCCCGGTCACCATGGTCAGGATCAGCCCGACGGCAACGCCGGACAGCCCGAGGATGATGCTCGGCAGTGCGATGGACGTGGCGGCCAGGCCGCTGAGCGCGCTCGCCCCGGCGGCGCGGGGAATGTCGATCAGCAGGGCCACCATGCCGCCCACAGCTGCCGCGAAGACGCCGACGGCGACGGCCAGGGAGATGGTGTTGAACTTGTTGGTGCTCAGCTGGCGGTTGGCGAAGGTCAGCGGTGAATCGACGGCGATGAGGCGCTCGTCGTGCTGCGGCTCCTGGTCCACCACCTCGCGGTGGCGCAGCTGCTGGGCGGCGAAGAGGGCCGCGCCCGCATAGAGCACCAGCACGGCAGCGGAGACGATCGCCGTGGCGGGGTTCCAGCTGAGCAGGCTCAGGAGGATTCCGGCGATGGCCAGCAGGGCGGCGCCGACACCGAATTCAGCCAGGACCCAGGACCGGATCCGGCCCTGCGTCCAGCCCATGGCGCGCAGGATTCCGGCCTCGGTGCGGCGTTTCCGGACGTAGCTCACGGTCGAGGCACCGGTCAGCAGCGCGGCACCGCAGAGGGTGAGGAACAGCAGGGTCAGGTTGGTGCCGGTGAGGGAACCGGAGACGGCGTCCGCGGCGTCCTGGCGGACCCATGACTGCTGGACGGTGCCGAGCGGGGATTCCTTGCCGGCGTCGTCCTTGGAGTAGCCGGGGACGAAGATGGACGCGTCCTCGCGGGCCGAGCCGGCCACGATGGTGGCCTGCAGGCCCATGTCGCGGATCTCGTTGGCGAGCTTCTCGACGTCGGGCTGCGCTTCCTTCCAGCTGCCGGGCACCTTGGCGCGGATGCGCACGGCGTCGATCACGGCAGCGTTGTCCTCGAAGCCGCGGGCGGCGGCGAGGCCGTAGTAGTCGGTGATTGCGCCGGCGGACTGGCTGGCCAGGCCGGTGGCGCTCAGCGAGGGCTTGAGCTCGGTGTTCCCGGCATCCTTGCCGGCGGCGTCCTTGGTGAGTGTGAACGGGGTGGGGTCGTAGCCGCCCAGGGGCAGTCGGTTGACGTCGCCGGCCGCATCCTTGACCTGCTCGGCGTCGAAAGTTCCGTACACCATGGCGAGCGGCGTGGCGGGTGTCTTGCCGGTCTCCAGGCTGTCGCGGTAGGAGCGTTCGTCGACGGGCTTGCGCTGGGTCTGGTCGACGGCGGCGCCGGCGGCGGATTTCTCCGGCAGCCGGTTGACCGTGACCCAGTCGCCGGGGACGGCACTCTTGTCGACGGCGCCGTTGCCGGCGGTCTCGCCGTCGGTGTACTTCGGCGCGGAGGCGAAGTCGGTGCTCCACGTGGCGGGGTTGTAGAGGCCCTGGCTGAAGGTGCCGGTGTCGCCGATCAGCGAGCTGAGGTCCTTGGATCCGGGCCAGGACAGCGCGAACGGGGACTTCGACACGAACGGGAGGTAGTCCGCATCCAGCGACCGGGTGACGGTTCCGACGTCCTTGGTCACGTTGCCGGAGGCGTCGATTTCCTCGATCTTGACCGAGTATTTGAGGTCAAGGGACGTGCCGGAGCGGACGATCAGCGGGATCGCCTGCGAGTTTTCCGTCAGCTGCCCGTTGCGCTTGGCCTGCTGGTACTGGCTCATGAGCGGTGCCCAGTACTTGAGCTTGACGCCGAGGAAGTCGGGGCCTTCCTTCAGCTCGTCCATGCCGATGCCGGTGGTGAAGAGGCTTTCGAAGTGGCGGCCGATTGCGCCGGCGTTGCGGGCGTCGGCGGGCGGGGCCTTCTCGAGCGGGGCGAGGAAGTCGCCGGCGGACCCAAGCAGCGCACGCTCGGAGACAGGGTCGACGGCGACGACGGACTCGGTCACCTGCGGCGCGAGCGGGAGGGAGACGGACAGGTTGAAGAGGTTGTGCTCGGAGCCGCCGGCCGGGGCCGGGAACTTGATGCCGGTCTCCCCCTCGGGACCGGCGATGCGGACGTTGCTGCCGCCGGCCACCGTCTCCTCGATGAGCCGGGCTTTGCCGAGGGATCCTTCGGCCATGGTCTTAAACAGGGTCTGGTCCGAGTGGCCGTCGGAGCTGACGGCGCTGGCCGTCAGCCGGTAGCGCTTGGGCGTGTCGGACAGGACGGATTCGGGGGCCGGCCACTTGCTCGGGTCCGTGGCGCTGGGGTCCCCCGCGGTGCCGGCCAGCCCGGCGTTGAAGCCGAGGTAGTCCGTGGCATCCAGGCGCGGGGACTCGAGGTTCTGGGTGACGCGGGAGACGAGGCTGATCGGGGCAGCCACGGAGGTGCCGGAGAGCTTCCGGAGGGAATCCAGCTGGTCAAAGCTGATGCCGCCCTGGCCGGAGGCGATTTCCGGCTGCATGAGCCCGCCGTTGTCGTCGGCCTTGGCCTGGACCAGGATGTCGTAAAGCCCCCGCGAATTCTGGTCGACGGTCCGGTTCAGGGCAGCCTGCGACTGCCCCTGGACGAGGACCGACAGGCACATTGCCGCGATCAAAATGGACGCGGTCAGCAAAAGCACTCTGCTTCTGATGAACCTCTGGACGGCGTTCATTGGGCTCCTGAAAGCTGGATTGCGTGCGCACACCAGTGGTCATTCCAGGCGGAAGTGACGGCGTCCCCTGCCGGGTGTGCAAAAGTAAAGGCCGGGGCTGCCGGCCGGATCCGAAATTCGGACGTAGCCATTGTACGCAGACCGGCCATGCCTTCGAGGACACCGGCGGCGGTCTGTGCCGCCGCCGGTGTCCCTACCGCGGAACTCAGTCCTCGAGGTCCACTTCGCGCACCATGTCGGCGCCGATTCCGGCCTTGATGGCGTCCAGGACCTGCTGCGGGACGGAGCTGTCGATGGTCAGGAGGGCCAGCACCTGGCCGCCCTCGTCCTGCCGGGCCACCTGCATGCCGGCGATGTTGATGTTGTTCATGCCGAGGATGTGGCCGATGGTGCCGATCACGCCGGGGCGGTCCGCGTAGGCCACCACCACGAGGTGTTCGCTGATGGGGATCTCCACCTCGAAGCCGTTGATGCCGACCAGTTTCTGGACCTGCTTCGGGCCCGTCAGGGTGCCGGCCACGGAGATCTGCGAGCCGTCACTCAGGGCGCCGCGCAGGGTCAGGACGTTGCGGTACGACTCGGTGTCCGGCGTCGTGATCAGGCGGACGTTGATGCCGCGCTGCTCGGCGATCACCGGGGCGTTGACGTAGGAGACCTGCTCGGTGACGACGTCGGCGAAGATGCCCTTGAGTGCCGCGAGTTCGAGGACCTTGACGTCCAGTACGGAGATTTCGCCGGCCACCTCGACGTCGAACTGGGTGAGCGAGGCGTGGGTCATCGCGGTGAAGATGCGCCCCAGCTTCTCGATCAGCGCGATGCCGGGCCGGACGTCGGGGGCGATCACGCCGCCGGCGACGTTGACCGCGTCCGGAACGAGTTCCCCGGCGAGGGCCAGGCGGACGGACTTGGCGACCGAGACGCCGGCCTTCTCCTGCGCCTCGTCCGTTGACGCGCCCAGGTGCGGGGTGACCACCACGTTGTCCATGCCGAAGAACGGCAGGTCGGTGCTGGGTTCCTTGACGAACACATCGATGCCGGCTCCGGCGATGTCACCGGCCTCGAGCGCCGCGTGGAGCGCCTCTTCGTCGACGAGGCCGCCGCGGGCGACGTTGACGACGTACGCGGTGCTCTTCATCTTCTTGAAGGACTCGGCGCCGAGCATGCCGACGGTCTCCGGGGTCTTCGGCATGTGGATGCTGATGAAGTCGGACTGCGCCAGGAGCTCGTCGAACGTCACCAGCTGCACGCCGAGCTGGGCGGCGCGGGCGGACGTGATGTAGGGGTCGTACGCAAGGATCTTGGTGTCGAAGCCCTTGAGGCGGGCAGCCACGAGGGCGCCGATCCGGCCCAGGCCGATGATGCCGATCTTCTTCTCGAAGAGCTCGGTGCCGGTGTACTTGGAGCGCTTCCACTCGCCGCCCTTGAGCGCGGCGGACGCCTGCGGGATGTGGCGGGCGAGGCTCAGGATGTGGCCCACCGTGAGTTCGGCGGCGGAGACGATGTTCGAGGTGGGGGCATTCACCACCATGACACCGGCCTGCGTGGCGGCCTTGATGTCGACGTTGTCGAGGCCGACACCTGCGCGGGCGATCACCTTGAGGTTCTTCGCGGCGGCGATGGCTTCGGCGTCCACCTGGGTGGCGGAGCGGACCAGGATCGCGTCGGCATCGGCGATCGCAGAGAGCAGCTGGGAACGGTCCGCGCCGTCGGTCTGCCGGATCTCAAAGTCCGGGCCGAGGGCGTCGATCGTGGCGGGGGAAAGTTCCTCAGCGAGGAGTACAACAGGTTTGGTGCTTGTCACCGGTGACCTCTTTAGCTCTCTTGTGTTCAGGTGGGGATTTTGGTGCAACGTGTGGTGCGGGATGGTGCTGTACAGCAAGGAAGCCGGACCCCAGGATCTGGTGTCCGGCTTCCTTGCCGGGCGGAGACTAGCGGGCTGCGGAGCCTTCGACGTAGTCCGCGTCCTGCTGCTGCCAGGCGAAGAGCGACCGCAGCTCGCGGCCGACGGCCTCGATCGGGTGTGCCTCGGCCTTGGCACGCAGTTCCTTGAACTCCGGTGCGCCGGCGTCCTGGTCGTCGATGAAGCGCTTCGCGAAGGCGCCGTCCTGGATGTCCTTCAGGACCGCCTTCATGTTTTCCTTCACCTCGGGGGTGATGACGCGCGGGCCGGAGACGTAGTCGCCGTACTCTGCGGTGTCGGAGACGCTCCAGCGCTGCTTGGCGATGCCGCCCTCCCACATGAGGTCCACGATGAGCTTGAGCTCGTGGAGCACCTCGAAGTAGGCGATCTGCGGCTGGTAGCCGGCCTCGGTGAGGGTTTCGAAACCGTACTGGACCAGCTGCGAGACGCCGCCGCAGAGGACAGCCTGCTCGCCGAAGAGGTCCGTCTCGGTTTCTTCGGTGAAGGTGGTCTTGATGACGCCGGCGCGGGTGCCGCCGATGGCCTTGGCGTAGGACTTGGCCAGGTCCCAGGCGGCGCCGGACGCGTCCTGTTCCACGGCGATGATGTCCGGGATGCCCCGGCCGGCTTCGAACTCGCGGCGCACGGTGTGGCCGGGAGCCTTCGGGGCGACCAGGATGACGTCGACGCCCTCCGGTGCCTTGATGTAGCCGAAGCGGATGTTGAAGCCGTGGGCGAAGGCCAGGGCCTTGCCGGGGGTCAGCTTGTCCTTGATGGAGTCGTTGTAGATCGCACGCTGGTGCTGGTCCGGTGCCAGGATCATGATGACGTCGGCCCATTCGGCGGCGTCGGCGACGTTCTTGACGGTGAAGCCGGCGTCCTCGGCCTTGGCGATCGACTTCGAGCCTTCCTTGAGCGCGATGGCGACCTCGACGCCGGAATCGCGCAGGTTCAGCGCGTGGGCGTGGCCCTGGGAGCCGTAGCCCACAATGGCAACCTTGCGACCCTGGATGATCGACAGGTCTGCGTCGTCGTCGTAGAACATTTCAGTCACTTTGCGTAACTCCTCGTTAGTGGTTTTCGGTGATGTCTTGGGGTGTTGCGGTCACGCTGCGCTGGCCCTGCTGATGCACTGCGCCGGGCCCGGTCTCATGCGCTGCGCAGGGCCCGGTCGCTCATGGAGCGGGATCCCCGCCCGACGGCCAGGGTGCCGGACTGCACGATTTCGCGGATGCCGAAAGGCTCCAGCACTGAGAGCAGCGCCGTGAGCTTTTCCGGATGGCCTGTTGCCTCAATGACCACCGACTCTGTGGAGACGTCGACCACTGATGCGCGGAACAGGTCTGCAGCCTGGGTGACCTGCAGCCGTGTTGCGGCATCCGCACGTACCTTGACCAGGATGTGGTCACGCTGTACGGAAGATTCGGAGGTGAGCTCCACGATCTTGATCACGTTGACCAGCTTGTTCAGCTGCTTGGTGATCTGTTCGATGAGCTCGCCGTCGGCGTCGACGACGACGGTCATCCGGGACATGCCCGGTACTTCCGTCGGGCCGACGGCCAGGGAGTTGATGTTGAAGGCCCTGCGGGCGAAGAGGCTGGCGACGCGGGTCAGCACACCGGGCTTGTCTTCGACCAGGACAGAAAGTGTGTGGCGGGTCATGGTCAGTCCTCCTCTTCCCATTCGGGGGTCATGTTGCGGGCAACCTGGATCTGGTCGTTGCTGACTCCGGCGGGGACCATCGGCCACACCATGGAGTTGGGGCTCACGACGAAGTCAATGACCACGGGGCGGTCGTTGATTTCCAGTGCCTTCTGGATGGTGGCGTCGATGTCCTCGTCGCGGTCGCAGCGGAAGGAGGCGCAGCCGTAGGCGTCCGCGAGCTTGACGAAGTCCGGGATCCGGACGGTGTCGTGGCCGGTGTTGAGATCGGTGTTCGAGTAGCGGCCCTCGTAAAAGAGGGTCTGCCACTGCCGCACCATGCCGAGGGAGGAGTTGTTGATGACGGCAACCTTGATGGGGATCTTGTTGATAGCGCAGGTGGCCAGTTCCTGGTTGGTCATCTGGAAGCAGCCGTCGCCGTCGATGGCCCACACCACGCGGTCCGGGTTGCCCACCTTGGCGCCCATGGCGGCCGGCACGGCGTAGCCCATGGTGCCGGCCCCGCCGGAGTTCAGCCAGGCGTGCGGGCGTTCGTACTTGATGAACTGGGAGGCCCACATCTGGTGCTGCCCCACGCCTGCGACGTAGACGCCTTCGGGGCCGGTGAGCGCGCCGATGCGTTCGATCACGCGCTGCGGGGCGGTGAGGCCGTCGTCGGGTTCGGTCCAGCCCAGCGGGTAGGTCTCCTTCAGGTTGTTCAGGAAGGCCCACCAGTTGGTGTAGTCCGGGGTGCCGGCGGTCTCGAACAGGGAGCGCAGGGCCTCGGTCAGCTCCGGAATGATCTCCTTGACCGAACCCACGATCGGGACGTCGGCGGTGCGGTTCTTGGAGATCTCGGCCGGGTCGATATCCGCGTGGATGACCTTGGCGTTCGGGGCGAAGGACTTCAGCACGCCAGTCACCCGGTCATCGAAGCGGGCCCCCAGGGTGATCAGGAGGTCCGACTGCTGCAGGGCGGTCACGGCCGAGACCGTGCCGTGCATGCCGGGCATGCCGACGTGCTGCGGGTGCGAGTCCGGGAAGACGCCGCGGGCCATCAGGGTGGTGACCACCGGGGCTCCGGACAGTTCCGCGAGTTCCAGCAGTTCCGCCGAGGCATGCGCTTTGACGACGCCGCCGCCGACGTAGAGCACGGGCTTGCTGGCTGCCGCGATAAGCCGGGCGGCCTCGCGGACCTGCTTGTTGTGGCCGCGGAGCACCGGGTGGTATCCCGGCAGATCGATCTTCGGCGGCCAGGAGAAGGTCATCTGCCCCACCTGGGCGTCCTTGGCGACGTCCACCAGGACGGGGCCCGGCCGGCCGGTCGAGGCCAGGTGGAAGGCCTCCGCCATGACATGCGGGATGTCCTCGGGGTCCGTCACCAGGAAGGAGTGCTTGGTGATCGGCATGGTGATGCCGACGATGTCCGCTTCCTGGAAGGCATCGGTGCCGATGACCCCGCTGGAGACCTGGCCGGTAATGGCCACCATCGGCACAGAGTCCATGTGGGCATCCATGATGGCGGTAACGAGGTTGGTGGCACCGGGACCCGAGGTGGCGATGCAGACGCCGACCCGTCCGGTGACCATGGCGTAGCCTTGCGCGGCGTGGCCGGCTCCCTGTTCGTGACGGACCAGAACGTGGTTCATTCGGGAGGCCATCAAGGGGTCGTAGGTGGGCAGGATCGCGCCACCGGGCAAACCAAAAATATCCTCCACGCCGAGTTCTTCGAGCGAGCGGACGATTGCTTGTGAACCGGTCATCACCGTCGGGGGTACGACGTTGTTCGGTCCAAGGACAGGAGAGACAGCAGCAGTGTCGACGCCGGCGTCTGCCGGTCGTTCGACGCGTTCAGAAGCCTTGTGGGCTCCTGCGGACTTAGTGGCCATCAGCGAGGGGCTGATCGGCGATCCTTTGCTCATCGGACTCTTCCTTTGTGGATCTACGGGGGATCTTCAGTGATCGGGGAACTGCGGGTACTGCGGCGTGCTGGTGGTGCTGTGCTGCGGGAATAAAAAAACCCCTCAGCCTGGCGGCTCTTCGAGGGGTTTGCGCGTGACGGGTCGTTAACCAGTAGCGGCTATGGAGCCACGCGCTTGGTAAGTACGACGACGACTGCATCTGCAGCGGGGCCGGTAACGATCTCGATCATGCGTTCAGTTTTCCCTCTGAGTGAGACACGTGTCAACGAGGACCGCGCGCGTCTCACTATTTGGACACCGTTGTCCGCCTGCTGGGATCCGGGAGGCGTTTCGCCCCGCCTCCCGGATCCGGTATTACCCGCAGTACGCGCCGGTGGAGGCGCTGTGGACGAGCTTCGCGTACTTGGCGAGCACACCCTTGGTGAATTTGGCCGGGAGGGGATCCCAGCCGACCTTGCGCGCGTCGAGCTCGGCCTCATCGACCAGCAGGTCGAACGAGCGGGCGGCAATGTCCACGCGGATCCGGTCGCCGTCCTTGACGAAGGCGATGGGGCCGCCGTCCACCGCTTCCGGGGCGACGTGGCCGATGCACAGGCCCGTGGTGCCGCCGGAGAACCGGCCGTCGGTGAGCAGCAGGACGTCCTTGCCCAGGCCCGCGCCCTTGATGGCGCCGGTGATGGCCAGCATCTCGCGCATGCCCGGACCGCCCTTGGGGCCCTCGTAGCGGATGACGACGACGTCGCCGGCCTTGATCTCTCCCTTGTCCAGCGCGTCCAGGGCGCCCTGCTCGCGCTCGAAGACGCGTGCGGTGCCCTCGAAGATGTCGGCGTCGAAGCCGGCGCTCTTCACCACGGCACCCTCGGGGGCCATGCTGCCGTGCAGGATGGTGATGCCGCCGGTCTTGTGGATCGGGTTGTCCAGCGCGCGGAGGATCTTGCCGTCCAGGTCCGGCGGGTTGATCGCCTCAAGGTTCTCCGCGACGGTCTTGCCCGTGACGGTCAGGCAGTCGCCGTGCAGCAGGCCGGCGTCGAGCAGGGCGCGCATGATGACCGGCACGCCGCCGATCTTGTCGACGTCTGTCATGACGTAGCGGCCGAACGGCTTCAGGTCGCCCAGGTGCGGGATCTTGTCGCCGATCCGGTTGAAGTCGTCCAAAGTCAGCTCCACCTCAGCCTCGCGGGCGATGGCCAGCAGGTGCAGCACGGCGTTGGTGGAGCCGCCGAACGCCATGGTGACGGCGATGGCGTTTTCGAACGCTTTCTTGGTCATGATGTCGCGGGCGGTGATGCCGAGGCGGAGCAGGTTTACGACGGCCTCGCCGGACTTCCGCGCGAAGTCATCACGACGGCGGTCGGCCGACGGCGGGGCGGCGGAGCCGGGGAGGGACATGCCGAGTGCCTCGCCGATGCAGGCCATGGTGTTGGCGGTGTACATGCCGCCGCAGGCGCCTTCGCCCGGGCAGATCGCCTTTTCGATGCGGGTGAGGTCCTCCATGCTCATCTTGCCGGCGGCGCAGGCGCCCACGGCTTCGAAGGCGTCGATGAGGGTGACTTCCTTTTCGGAGCCGTCCTCGAGCTTGACCCAGCCCGGCATGATCGACCCGGCGTAGAGGAAGACGCTCGCGAGGTCGAGGCGGGCGGCGGCCATCAGCATGCCCGGCAGGGACTTGTCGCAGCCGGCGAGGAGCACGGAGCCGTCGATCCGCTCGGCCTGCATGACGGTCTCCACGGAGTCGGCGATGACTTCGCGGGACACCAGGGAGAAGTGCATGCCCTCGTGGCCCATGGAGATGCCGTCGGACACGGAGATGGTGCCGAACTGCATCGGGAACCCGCCGCCGGCGTGCACGCCTTCCTTGGCGCCCTGGGCGAGCCGGTTCAGGGAGAGGTTGCAGGGAGTGATTTCGTTCCAGGAACTCGCGACGCCGATCTGCGGCTTGGCAAAGTCGTCGTCGCCCATGCCGACCGCCCGGAACATGCCGCGCGCGGGCGCGGCGTGGATTCCATCGGTGACGACCCGGCTGCGGGGCTTGATGTCCGGTGTGCTGGCTGTCGCTGTTTGGGTGTCCTCACTCATGGGTCAAAGTCTAGGGCTCCCCCGCAGGGCCCAACGACCCGGAATCAAGCATTAAGCGGAAATCCGGGAATGTTTCGACCGAATAGTGGACACTCGTCTCACCTGGTGGACCATGCCGGTCCGGCTGCACAGTTCAGGTGAGCCGCGTCACGGAGTTCCGGCGCATCGGCCACGGCGTGCGCCTCGGCTTTAAGCAGCGTGAGGACCTGCTGGATGGTGGTCCGGGCCGCGACGTCGGGACGGGCCAGGGCGACGATGCTCCGGCTTGCTTTGACCCCTGCCAGCGGCCGCAGCACGAAGCCGCGGCCCTGGTTTTTCAGGGCGGTGTAGCGCGGCAGCAGGCTCAGACCGTGACCGGCGCTGACGAGGGCCTCCAGGACCCGCAGATCGGGGAACATCTGGGCGCGGACTGCGGGCGAATCGGCCTGCACTTCGATCTGCCGGAGCACCGTGTCGAACGGGAACCCCTCGGGCACGCCCATCCACGGGAAGCCGGTCACGTCCTCGGCCCGCAGCGTCTCCTTGCCGGCGAGTGCATGCCCCTCGGGGATGGCGACGTCCAGCGGCTCATCCAGGAGCGGCACCACCGTCAGGCCCAGGCGCGCAAAGACATCGGGGCCGTCGACGCTGTGCGCCAGCACGATGTCATAGTCGGCCGTCAGGCCCGCGAAGCCTGCCACGTTGGGATCCTCGAAGTGCGCCTGGAAGCGGAGCCCGTCGATGGCTTTGACCCGGTGCAGGAGGCCGGGCAGGAACATCTCGGCGGCGCTCGGGAAGAATGCGGCTTTGACGTGGGTCTGCCAGCCGCGCCGGTAGGTGTCGATGGTTGCCTCCGCGCGCGCCATCGCCGTGGAAACCTCGGCGGCTGCCCCTGCCATGGCGAGCCCGGCCTCGGTGAGCCGTACTCCCCGGCCGGACTTCTCGACCAGGGCCACGCCCAGTTCCTCCTGCAGCGTCTTGAGCTGCTGCGAGACGGCGGAGGGCGTGACGCGCATGGCCTCGGCCGTGGCGCCGACGGTCCCCCGGTCGGCCAGCTCCCGGAGTATCCGCAGTCGCTTGAAATCCATGAACAGAGGCTACAGGGCGGGCGGCCTGGAGGCTGGACAGCCCCCGCGGGGCAGACGTACCGTCAAGCAACGGCAACCTTGCCTCATGACCAGAAAGGCTCTGCTATGGATTGGATCATCTGGCTCGTCGTCATCGTGGCGATTGTCGCCATTGTCTGGTGGCTGCTGAAACGGAACAGCTCTGGCGGCTCCGCCGGTGAGGGGACGGCTCCCGCCCCCGATAAAACGGCTCCGCACCACCACGACGCCGACCACGACCCCAGCCACCGCGGAGCCCTGGCCGGCGGCGGTTCAGCCGCCTCCGCGTCGGCGGCAGGCTTGGCCTGGATGCCTAACTCCGCCGGCTTCAATCAGGCCGAGCCGGAAACCGAACCTGAGCCCGAGCCCGATGCCGCCGCGGCTGCGGAAGATGCAGCAGCGGCAGAAGCGCACGCGAAAGCGCGGGCTGCGGCAGGGGCCCAGGCTGTCCCTGCCGCGGAAGCCGTTGCGGCGCCCGGGGCCCAGGCCCCCACGGAGCGGGCCCCCGCAGAGCAGGGTGCCACAGAGCAGGCCGCTGGGGAAAGCCCTGAGTGGGAGACCCAGTGGTCCGAGACCGCACCTGCGGAAGCCCACGGCGCCGCCCACCACGAACCCGGCCCGGGCAGCCACGCCCTGGGGGCGCCTGCGGCCGCTGCGGCCGGTGCCGCAGGAGCTACCGCAGCAGCGGGTGCCCCGGTCCACCACCCCGAATACACCGAGCCCCACGCCCCCACCCTCCCGGGCGCCGAATCTGCAGCGGCGGAGGCCAGCCCCGATGCCGCGGCAGTGGACGAGTCAACCGCTGCACCGGCCGTT